>JAKLIS010000165.1 GCA_022709485.1 Elusimicrobiota bacterium
TACCTTTCTTTGATGGGTGACAAAATCGATAACTTGGCCGGCGTTCCGGGAGTCGGTGAAAAAACAGCCCAAAAAATTATTTCCGAATTTGGATCGATTGAAAATCTCTACAAAGAGCCGGAAAAGATTCCCGATAAATTTCGCGAAAAATTCATTCAACATAAAGACACCGTTTTGAGGAATAAGGAACTCATCAAGCTTAAGGAAGACATTCCTCTCGATGGCGATATCGATTCCCTGGTTTTACAGCCCAAAAAAGAAGCGGAAGCGGCCAAACTTATCCGCCGATTGGAATTTAAAGCGGATTTTTTAGGCGACAATAATAATTCCTTGGAAACTTCTTTAAAATTGAACACCACGAGAAAAATATCGATCGTCCTGAGCGATTCCGATTTGGAGGAATTGCGGGGGGAACTATTCAAATCTCCTGTTTTGGCCTATGACGTCGAGACAAACGGCGTTAATTCCTTAAAGTGTGATTTAATCGGCCTCTCCCTTTCATGTAAACCCGATCATGCTTTCTATATCCCTATCGCGCATCATTACTTGAATGTTCCCCACCAACTTCCATGGAAATCCGTATTTAAAGCGTTGGCGCCTATTTTTTCTGATCCCAAAATAGAGAAAGTGGCCCACAATCTTAAATTTGACAATGCTGTTTTGGAAAGACACGGAATGGAAATTAAAGGTCCTCGATTTGACACGATGATCGCGGCCTACTGTATCGACCCGTCCAAACCCAGCTTTGGCCTGAAAGCCTTGGTTGCAGAAGAATTCGGTGAAGAAATGACAAAATATGAGAAGTTGATAGGAAAAACAGGGGCGTCCGATTTTTCTTATGTGGATGTGGAAACGGCCGCTCAATATTCCGGCGCCGACGCCGAAACAACCTTGCGCCTTAAATCTCTTTACCAAAAAAGACTCGAAGACAAGAATTTAAAACCGCTTTTTTATAATTGGGAGATGCCCTTGGTCGAAATCATCCAATGCATGGAAAAAGCGGGAATATTGGCGGATATTGAACACTTACAAACCACCAAAGAAAAATTTGAAAAGGAAAAAACCGGAATAAAAAATGAAATATTCACTTTGGCTGGCGAGGAATTCATTCTGGATTCTCCGAAACAATTAAGCCGTATTCTCTTTGAAAAGCTTAAACTGCCCACTCTTAAGCGGACCAAAACCGGCTTTTCAACGAATGAAGAGGTCCTCCAGAAATTGCGTAAAAACCATGAAATTTGCGCGAAGATTATTGCATACCGGGAATTGGCTAAATTGATGTCCACTTATGTTGATTCATTGCTGGCCCTCGCCGATCCGGTCAGCCACCGGATTCACACAAGTTTTCATCAAACCGGAACCATTACCGGCCGATTTAGTTCTTCCGACCCCAATATGCAGAACATACCGGTCCGTTCAGATCAAGGGAGAGAAATTAAAAAAGCTTTTATTGCCGACAAAGGTTCGATTTTACTGTCGGCGGATTACTCTCAAATTGATTTGCGCTCCTTAGCTCATGTCTCAGAAGATCCCGTCTTAATACAGGCCTTTTTAAACAAAGGCGACATCCACAAGGAGACAGCCAGCCAAATTTTCCATATCCCCGTGGATCAGGTCACGCCGGAAATGCGGCAGCGCGCCAAAGCCATAAATTTCGGCATCGTATACGGCCAACAAGCCTTTGGACTTTCGCAAGCGCTTGAAATCAGTATGGCCGAGGCTCAAAGTTTCATTAACCAATATTTTGAAAAATACGCCCAAGTAAAAAAATGGATGGAGAGCACCTTGGAAGCGGCCAGGAAATCAGGTGAAGTTTCTACCTTGGCCGGCCGGCGACGCCCGGTCCCCGGGATCAATTCCACGAATGGATCCATCCGCGGCTTTGCCGAACGCGTTTCAATCAATACCCCTATTCAAGGCACCTCGGCCGACATCATCAAAGCCGCGATGATTAGAATTTTTAAGGATTTGAAATCAAACAATTGCCAAACTCAGATGCTCATCCAGGTTCATGATGAGCTCCTTTTTGAAGTGCCTGAAAGTGAATTCAAGACTGTGGTGCCAATTATCCGGGAAGGGATGGAAAAAGCGACCCTCCTTCACGTGCCTTTAGTGGCCGATATGAAAAAGGGTCATAATTGGAACGATATGGAGAAAATTTAAAAATTATGAATTCGAGAACCGTTCGATCGAGCACGTTTGACCAATTGCCCGTCGGGGTGAAATGGCTTATTTTGTTCAATGGGTTGGTTTATCTCATGCAAATGATTATTCCCTCCCTTACCATCGAAAGGTTGTTCGCCCTCCAGCCTCTATCCGGCGGAATTGGGCCTTTTCGCCCATGGCAATTGGTGACGTATTCCTTTTTACATGGAAACGGGCTTCATTTGCTCATCAATATGTTCATTTTGTGGATGTTCGGTCTGAGCATCGAGAATTTTTGGGGAACAAAGAAGTTTCTCGGTTATTATTTTATTTGCGTCGTTGGAGCTGGAATATGCAATTTATTGCTCGCGCCTGGAACGGTGGCGGTTGGAGCCTCCGGCGGGATATATGGTATGCTTTTGGCCTTCGGTTTTTTATTCCCAGACGCCATCATATACCTCTTTTTCCTATTCCCGTTGCGAGCCAGACAGGCTGTTTTCATCATGGGCCTCTTGACGCTCGCTTTGGCCGTCAATTCCGGAGGATCCCGCATTGCGCATTTTGCGCATTTGGGTGGGATGTTGACTGGGTTTTTGTTCTTTAAAATCCCTCAATGGCTTAATCGCCTGCATTGGTGGCGCGTTAATTTGCGTTTTCGATTTCCGAAGACGCCTTGGGCAGGCAAGAAGAATAAAGAGCGGATAAATTTGGCGGCGGAAGTAGACCGGATCCTTGAAAAAATCTCTTCCAAAGGAGTGGGGAGTTTGACTCCGGAAGAACACGAAATTATGAGACGTTATGCCGAAAAGAAAACATAAATTCGGCGGTTCAAATTGGAAAATGGTTGTGGGAATAACGGGAACGGTGAGTTCGGGAAAAACCACGGCCCTTCTTGAATTTAAGAAATTGGGGGCGCATACTGTTAATACCGATTTAATTGTTCACCGACTTTATAAACGCGCCTCTTTAAAGAAAAAAATCCGGCAAGTATTTGGAAAAGGAATTATTAATTCTCGCGGGTCCATCAACCGGCAACAATTGGGGAATCTGGTGTTTAAATCCGTCCAAAAACGGAAAAAATTAGAAAAGCTTGTACACCCGGTGGTCGCCAATGAAATTGACCTTCAATTGAAAAAGAAAAAGGGACCGGTCGCGATAGTGGAAGTTCCGCTCCTATATGAAACGGGATGGAAAAATAAATTTGACGCGACTATTTTGGTGGCATCTTCCCCAAAGGTGTCTATGAATCGATTTTTAAGAAATCAAAAAACACGTGCCGAATTTGAAATGGTCACCGGGGCCCAATGGCCTCTTGCTCGAAAAATGAAGATGGCCGATTTTGTGATCCAAAATAACGGCTCCCGGAGCCTCTTGAAATATGGCGTTGTCCAGCTTTGGGGCCGGTTTCAAAATCAAATTACTCACCTATCATAGGAGGAAAAATGGAATCATCCGATAAAAATCATCCCGAGAATGGCGACGGAGTTCTCTCCAAAGACAAACCTGCCCGCCATCTTAATCCAACGGATAAGAAAGAAGATGCCGTCACTCACAGGATATCTTCCACAACAACTGAAATTAAGCCGAATTTAGACGGCGCTGTATTGGCCAAAATGCCGATGACAGATCTCGTTAAAATGGCTCATGACGCCAACATCGAGAATGTGGCGAGCATGAGAAAACAATCTCTTATCGCTAAAATCCTGGAAACAAGAGCCAAGGAATCTGGCGTCATCATGGGAAAAGGCGTTCTTGAGATTTTGCCCGATGGTTTTGGCTTCTTACGTTCACCGGACTACAACTATTTACCTGGACCGGACGATATCTATATCTCCCCATCTCAAATCAAAAAATTTGGTCTGAGAAAAGGCGACACCGTCACCGGGCAAGTCCGGCCCCCGAAAGACCAAGAGCGCTTTTTTGCCCTCTTGCAGGTGCACAACGTTAATGGAGAGCCTGTGGAAACCCTTCGGAGCCGCTCGTTGTTTGAAAATCTTATTCCTCTCCATCCAGAAGAAAGAATTCATCTCGAAACCACAAAAGATGACTTGAATACCCGCGTTTTAGATCTGATTGCTCCCATCGGGAAAGGTCAGAGAGGCGTGATTGTCGCTCCGCCGAGAACAGGAAAAACCATTTTCCTCCAAAAAACAGCCAACGCGGTGACCACCAATCATCCGGAAATTGATCTCATTGTCTTGCTGATCGATGAACGGCCGGAAGAAGTGACCGATATGCAGCGGTCCGTCAAAGGGGAAGTCATTTCATCCACATTTGATGAACCAGCTGATCGCCATGTGCAAGTGGCTGAGATGGTGTTGGAAAAAGCAAAACGCCTGGTTGAACATGGACGGGATGTGGTCATTCTTCTGGACTC
>JAKLIS010000166.1 GCA_022709485.1 Elusimicrobiota bacterium
ACCGGGCCAGAACAGAGCGGCGGACCCGTCCCCGCTAAAACTTCTTAATTCTTCTTTTCTCTCATCAGAAGTTCCGCTAATAAAATCGCTTCTTTGGTTTCCCTGACATCATGGGTTCTCACTATGGAGGCGCCGTTTTGAACGGCCACGATGGTGGCTCCCAAAGAGCCCGCGAGCCGCTTTTCAGCGGGCAGGCCGTTTAAAAAGTGACCGATAAAGGACTTCCGGGATAGCCCCACCATGAGCGGCCGTCCAAGTTTTTTCAATAAAGAGAGATTCCGGATAATGTTGACATCCCACCTCCACCAGGGGATCCCGTCATATCGAAAAAACCCGACGCCCGGATCAAGAACGATTTTGTTGTCCGGGAGGCCGTATTCTTTGGTTTTCGCCAAAATCCTTGAGAGAATCGATTGAATGCTTTGAATGGGTTCTTTTTTAGGCCGGGACAGGTGAACCGGGTTGGCCATGAGAATCCATCCGTCGAATTCTTGAATCAATTCTTTGAGGCGCGGGTCGGCGGCCAGACCTGTCACATCATTTAAGATTTTGGCTCCGGCTTTAAGAGCGGTTTCCGCCGGTAAAATCCGGGATGTGTCCACCGAAATGGGGAGCGGACTGTGATCTCGAATAATGGGGATGGCCCACGCAAGCCTTTTGGCTTCTTCCTTCTGGCCAATAGCGGTTTTTAGGTAGGGCGCGGTGGACATGGCGCCCACGTCGATAATATCCGCCCCGGCCTCGCTCATTTCCCGCGCCCTTTTTGCCAGAGATCTCCCACGGCGTTCGATGGATCCTTTAAAGAAGGATTCCGGGCTCAAATTAATGACCCCGGCCAGCCGCGTGGGAAAGCCGTCTCCAACCCTTACCCCGCTTAAAGTTGCCCGATTCTTCATGTCGAAAATGATACTTGATTTTGATTGACCAGCGCTGGGTTTTCCGGCTATGTCGAAAGACCGACGGCTTTTAATAGCGGCATGTGTTTGTTACCATTCATTCGACATGACAAAACGAAAACTCAAGATCGATTTTTCCACCGGCGGCATTGTTTGGGACGGCGCGAAAAGGAAAATTCTTTTGATATACGTTCAAAACCTAACGGGCAAACGCGTCTGGACATTTCCGAAAGGCCACCCGGAGGAAGGGGAAAATGACGAAGAGGCCGCGCTTCGCGAAGTTCGCGAAGAAACCGGCTGGGAATGCGAGATTTTGAAAAAATTAATGGACGTTCATTACGCCTATACGCATAAAAGTGAATTCGTCAAGAAGACCGTACGTTGGTTTTTAATGAAACCGGTTAAAAAAACGGGGGATTCTGATCCGGAAGAAATCATTCGATGTTCATGGTTGAGCCCGGAAGCGGCGGCCCAAAAGGTTGTCTATAAAACCGACCAAAACCTCCTTTCTGAGTTAGAAAAAATGGAATTGTGAGCCCAAGCTGGGAATGATCTCTTGAGTTCGGGCTTTTCCATCACAATCAAGGTTCTTTGAACCCCCCTTTGGACTTCCTATAATCCACGCTCTATGACGACCGCCACTTCCCCAAATTACGAAACAGTGATTGGCCTTGAGGTGCATGTTCAGCTGAAGACCCAATCTAAACTGTTCTGCCGGTGCAGGACGGACTTTGGAGCGCCGCCCAATTCGCAAGTGTGCCCCGTTTGCACCGCCCAGCCGGGAGTCCTTCCGGTGTTAAACAAAAAAGCCTTGGAAGGGATTGTGAAAGTGGGGTTGGCGTTTGGTTGCGCCATCACCCAGCGGACCTATTTCGCCCGGAAACAATATTTTTATCCGGATTTGCCGAAGGCGTATCAGATATCTCAGTTTGAAAATCCCGTCTGCAAAGGGGGAGAAGTCCGGATTTCAAGTTCGTCCGGCCAAAAAACCGTTCATCTGGAACGAATCCATTTAGAAGAAGACGCCGGAAAGCTTTTGCATGCCATCGGGTCCACGGAGCTTCCCTACTCATTGGTTGATTTGAACCGGGCGGGGATTCCCCTTATGGAAATTGTCTCCGCGCCGGAAATGTCGAGCCCCGAAGAAGCGTATGAGTATCTCACGGTTTTAAAAGCGACCATTCAATATCTTGGAGTTTCTGATTGCGACATGGAGAAGGGATCGCTTCGCTGCGACGCCAATATTTCCGTCCGTCCGCGAGGGGAAACGAAATTAGGGACCAAGGTCGAAGTAAAAAATATGAATAGCTTTCGGGCGGTGAAAGACGCCATCGCCCACGAGGTGGATCGTCAAATCGGCCTCAGAGAGTCCGGCGGAAAAATTACCCAAGAAACCCGTCTTTGGAATGAGGCCCAGGGGGCCACGTTTTCGATGCGTTCAAAAGAAGAAGCTCACGATTACCGTTATTTTCCCGAGCCGGATCTGGTGCCTCTTGACTTGGCTTCTGATTGGCTGGAGGAGATCAAAAAAACGATTCCGGAGCTTCCTCATCACCGGCGCGCCCGTCTTGTTTCTGAATTGGGTTTAAGCGATTATGACGCGGGCGTTTTGGTCGGTCAAAAAGAGTTGGTGGATTTTTTTGAGGAGGGGTTAAATTCATTTCCCTCCGAGAAAAAGAAGGATTGGGCCAAGCCCCTCGTCAACTGGGTGACCACCGAACTTTTAGGCCGTTTAAACGCAGAAAAAAAGAGCGTCAAAGAATCTCCCGTATCCGCCCTCAACATGGCGGAGCTTGTCGGCTTGATTCAGTCCGGCCAAGTTTCCGGGAAAATGGGCAAAGATATTTTTTCCGAAGTGTACGAAAGCGGAGAATCGCCCAAAAAGCTGGTTGAGAAAAAAGGCTTATCCCAGGTGTCCGACGAGGGAGAGCTTCTAAAATTTGTTGAAGAGGTCATGCAGGAAAACCCCGGCATTGTCCAAGACGTCAAGGGCGGGAAAGAGCGCGCGATTGGATCGCTTGTTGGCGCCCTCATGAAAAAAACAAAAGGACGCGCCAATCCTCAGCTTGCGAACGAACTTTTTAAAAAGAAAATTCTCTCTTAAATAAGAGGGGCCTCCGTCCACAAACCCGTCAAAAAATTATTTATATGGCTAAATTCAGCGTTGGAGTTGATATTGAAGAGGTTCACCGGTTCAATTCTTTAATCCGGAATTCGCGGTTTCTAAAACGCGTTTTCACGCCGCGTGAGATTCAATATTGCATGGGAAAGAAAAACAAATCTCAGCATTTCGCGGTGCGGTTCGCGGCCAAAGAAGCGGTGTGGAAGGCTTTGAGTGAAGTCCTAAAAAATTTAAACCGGACCGTTTCCCATAATCAAGTCGGGATTAAAAACACAGCCGCGGGAAAACCCGAAGTCGTGCTTCCACCGGCTCTTTCAAAATGGAAGAAAAAGATTTCGATTTCTCTGTCGCATACCAACGCCTATGCAGTGGCCACGGCTTTTGTTGAAAGATAAATGAAAATCGCCCCGCTCTCGCTTGACGTCGCCCGCCGGTGGCTTCCTCCTCGACCGGCAAATGCGCACAAAGGGTCCTTTGGCCGGGTTTATATTGTGGCCGGATCCAGAGGCATGGCGGGGGCGGCCGTTTTGGCCTCCATCGGAGCCATTCGATCCGGCGTGGGGCTCGTCCGTCTCGGAGTCGTCAAAAGCCAACAAGGAGCCGCGGTCAAAAAAGCCCCGTTGGAAATTACAACGGACGCTCTCCCCGAGGATAGAGAGGGGCGTCTCAGTGAAAAGAGTTTTCCGATCATTTGGGCCAAAATAAGAAGATTTCAACCGGATGCGCTTGTGATTGGACCGGGATTGGGAAATTCCCCGGGTGTTTTAAATACGGTGAAAGGGCTTTTGTTTAAGTCGCAAGTTCCGGTTGTTTTGGACGCAGACGGTTTGAACGTCATGGGCCAAACTTCATTAAAACGTTCCGCGCCCTTGATAGTGACTCCGCATCCGGGAGAAATGAGCCGGCTCACGGATATGTCAATGAAAATAATTCAGTCCAACCGGGGAAAAACGGCAAAAGATTTCGCGAAAAAAAATTCCTGCGTGTGCGTGTTGAAAGGCGCCGGAACCATAATCACGGATGGCTTGTCCATTTGGCGCAACACCACCGGCAACTCCGGCATGGCCAAAGGCGGGACGGGAGACGTTCTGGCCGGCATTATAGCGGGCCTCTGGGTTCAAATGAGGCCCGTTTCGCGGTCATCGGCAGTCAAAGCGGCCGGACTCGGGGTTTATCTTCATGGGCTGGCGGGCGACTTCGCGGCCAAAAAGTATTCGGACCGCGCGATGTTGGCGACGGAGCTGGCGGAATGCCTCAGCAAAGCGTTCAAAAAAATTTCCAAATAGTTATGCGGAATTTATCAATCGATATCCGCGTTGATCTTGAAGGAGGTCGAAAATGATAGCAGTGTTTGTGGGACTTTGTTTTGTGTTGGCCGGCGGAGCCGGCATCATGTTTTGGTTTCCCGAATTTATCATGGTTCTCAAAGGATTCGGGGCTTTGAGTCTTCTTTTGGGAGGGCTTTTGGCAATTTTCTTTGGCATTTCTTCACTCACCCCGCAG
>JAKLIS010000167.1 GCA_022709485.1 Elusimicrobiota bacterium
AACACTTGGCTTCGCGCCAGGCCATATCGCTCGCATCCTGATTAAAGTTTGTCACTTGACAACACAGTTGCTCTCCCACTCGCCCGCTTTGCGGGCTCGCGGGAGAGGGAAACTTAAGAGAACGCGGGCTCCCTCTCCCTTTGGGAGAGGGCTGAGGTGAGGGCACTTGAAAGAAAGCGGACTCCCTCTCCCTTTGGGAGAGGGCTGGGTCTGCCCGCCGTAGCTCGAAGGGCGAAGGCGGGGTGAGGGCACTTGAAAGAATGCGGGCGCCCTCTCCCTCCGGGAGAGGGCCGGGTCTGCCCGCCGGTGCCCGAAGGGCGAAGGCGGGGTGAGGGCATTTAAAACTTCTCCCAATGGAGGAGATATTCCATGGACCTTTTAAGGGCTCCCGGCCTTGTTTCATTCTTGTATCCCAGAGCGACCAGAGACACCAACCTGAAATTGGGCGGCGCGCCCAAAAATTGGCAAATGGCCGGGGCGTACAATTTCTTATCGCCGGCCACCCAGCAAGACTGAACGCCTAAGGCGGCGGCCGCCACCAGCATATTTTCCGTCGCGGCGCTTCCATCTTCCAAATAATATTTAGTGTCTTTGCATAAAACGGCAATGCACGCTGCCGCCTCCGCTATAAATTTACCATGATCGGTGGTCTCGCCGATTTTTTTAAGTCCGCCGCGATTGGTGATGACCACAAAGGCCCACGGCTGCTCATTGCGCGCCGTCGCGGCCAACCGCCCGGCCTCCACAATCTTCTCTAAAACATCTTTTGGAATCGGATCCGGCTTAAAGGACCTTGTGCTGTGTCTTTCTTTGATGGCGTCCAACGCGTCCATAATTTAATCCTCCCTCCTAAATTAAAACTTCAAATTCCAACTTTTGAGATTGTATTTTTTTTTCAAAAGCTCATTAATTGAGTTCCACGGAATATTTTGAAGCGGTCGCCGGGCGTTCCACGTTTTGGCCATGGATCGTTTAATGACCTCAGGCGGAACATTTAAGTCCGTAAGAAAATCCAGATGAGATCGCCCTTTTCTGTACGGGGGAGATTTAGATGGAAAGGCCAGGAACTTTTGAACCCGTTTGGCATTAAAATGAGTAAGGAAAGTGCCATGGAATAAGGCATATTGAAGCTTTCTTCGCTGCGCGTTTCCGGAGAATTTTTTGCCGTGAATTGAGAGATCCGTCACGCCGTTTAAAGAGATTTTTTCTGGAACAAGAGGCTCCAAGGCGCGCTTAATTTTTTTGAGAATAAACAAATTGGTCGAAACTGGATTTTTAAGAGATTTCCGTTTTTTTATGTTCAGGATGAGAGCGTAATTGAAGCAGCCGGGGCCTTGCAAAACGGTTCCACCGCCGGATGATCGGCGAAATATCGGAATAGCTTCTCGACGGCATTTGGAAAAATAGACCTCCTGCTTCCAGTGGTTGGAATATCCCAATACCACAAACCACGATCGGGGCTCCCAAAACCTCAAAATTTCGCCTTTGAAGCCGGCTTCGCACATGTCCAGCAGGGCTTCGTCTAAAGCCAGATTGGCTTGGGGCGTTGATAAAGTTAAATCAAGGATAAACATAGCTTTTAAAAAAACAAAGGATCATAAATCCCGGATAAAAGACATGAACACACCCTATATAAACACCCTTCCGGCAGAAAATGAACCCGTCTATCCCGGCGACCGGGAATTGGAGCGCCGAATCAAAAGCCTTATCCGCTGGAATGCCATGGCCATGGTGGTTCAAGCCAACCGTATTCATAATGGGATCGGCGGCCATATCTCCACATTTGCCTCCTGCGCCACATTATATGAAGTCGGTTTCAACCATTTCTTTCGCGGCCCCCAAAATAGCGGCCCGGGAGATTTTGTTTACTTCCAAGGACACTCTTCCCCGGGGGTATACGCCAGAGCTTATTTAGAAGGGCGCTTGACCGAGAATCAGCTTCACAATTTCCGGCAGGAACTGGCGAAGGGGGGCGGCATCCCCTCTTATCCGCATCCAACGCTCCTGCCCGAATTTTGGCAATTTCCCACCGTCTCCATGGGTCTATCCCCTCTGATGTCGATATATCAGGCGCGTTTTAACCGGTATCTGCAAGCCCGCGGTTTTGTTCCCGCTGAGAGGGAACCCAAAGTTTGGTGTTTTGTGGGAGACGGCGAAACAGATGAGCCGGAAACCATGGGATCGCTGCCACGGGCCGCCGAAGAAAACTTGGATAATTTGATTTGGGTGGTGAACTGCAATCTTCAAAAATTGGACGGTCCTGTGCGGGGAAACGGAAAGATCATCCAAAATCTGGAAAGCGCGTTTAGAGGGGCCGGTTGGAACGTCATAAAGGTGATTTGGGGGACCGATTGGGATCCCCTGTTGAAAGCGGACAAGTCGGGCCTTCTTCTCAAAAGAATGGAAGAGGCGGTGGACGGGGAATATCAAAAATATTCTGTCGAGCCGGGAAGCTATACCCGCCGGCATTTTTTCGGAAAATATCCGGAGCTTCTGGATTTGGTCAAACATCTCACGGATGAACAGATCCATAAACTCACGCGCGGGGGCCATGACGCCCGCAAGGTCTACGCCGCCTACAAAGCTGCCGTGGATCATAAAGGCGCGCCAACGGTAATTTTGGCCAAGACCATCAAAGGATACGGATTGGGAGAAGCCGGCGAAGGCCGAAACATCACTCATCAGCAAAAAAAGCTGAATGAAAAAGAATTAAGAGAATTTCGAACCCGCTTTGACATTCCCATTAATGATGAAGAAATCGCCGAGACGCCTTTTTTCAAACCGTCCGTTTACAGTCCTGAAATCAAATATCTTTTGGAGCGGCGGAAAAATTTGGGAGGTTTTCTTCCCGCGCGAAAACCGGCCGCAGAAAAACTGACCATTCCTGAAATGAATGCCTTTGGAGAACTTTTAAAAGATTCCGGAAACGTTGAAGCTTCCACCACCATGGTTTTTGTCCGGTTCCTAAATATTCTTCTTCAGAATAAAGATCTGGAAAGGCGAATTGTTCCCATCATACCGGATGAAGCCCGGACGTTTGGTTTGGACGCCCTATACCGCAAATACGCCATTTATTCTCCGAAAGGTCAAATTTACGATCCGGTCGACAAAGAAAACCTTCTCTATTACCACGAGGAAAAAAATGGCCAGATACTTGAAGAGGGAATTAACGAGGCGGGATCTATGGCGTCTTTTATCGCCGCGGGCACCGCCGGATCTTCTTTTGGCATCCCCATGATCCCGTTTTATATTTTCTATTCCATGTTTGGATTTCAACGGGTGGGGGACTTTATCTGGGCCGCCGCGGACATGCGTGCCCGGGGATTTTTGTTGGGCGCCACCGCCGGCCGAACCACCTTAAACGGCGAAGGCTTGCAGCATGAAGATGGACACAGCCATTTGCTCATGAGCGCGGTTCCCACGGTGATGGCTTATGACCCTGCTTTCTCTTTTGAATTGGCCGTCATCTTACAAGACGGGCTAAAACGCATGTTTCAAAACGGGGAGGATGTCTTTTATTACGTCACTCTTTATAATGAAAACTACGCCATGCCGGCCATGCCGGCGGGCGTTGAGGAAGGGATTTTAAACGGCCTTTACAAGTTTAAAGCGGGGCCGCCTCTCAAAAATTCCAAAGCGCACATTTTGGGAAGCGGCCCAATTTTAAGGGAAACTTTGAAAGCGCAAAAAATATTAGCTGAGAAATACCAAGTGTCCGCGGATGTGTGGAGCGCCACCAGCTATAAACGGCTGCGGGGAGAGGCCATGAAAGCCCAGCGGTGGAATATGCTTCATCCCAAGGAACCCCCAAAGAAATCATATGTTGAATCTGTATTAGAGAAAGAAGAGGGCGCTTTTGTGGCCGCGTCCGATTATATGCGGGCCGTTCCCGATCAAATCGCGCCCTGGGTTCCGGGAGGTCTTTTTACCCTTGGCACAGACGGCTTTGGGCGAAGCGACACCCGCGAAAATTTAAGAAGATATTTTGAGGTGGATGCCGAAAGCATTGTGCTGGCGACCCTTTACGCCCTTTCGAAAAAAAATCAGGTGCCGGTGGCAAAAGTGGCGCAAGCGATGGAAGATTTGAAAATCGATCCGGAAAAGAAATTTCCGGAGTGGGTTTGAAATGTATTTCCCCTCCATGTCTTCTCAATGGAGGGGGGTGGGGGAGGAAATATTTGCCCCACCCCAGCCCCTGCCTGCCGGCAGGCAGGCTCCCCACTCATGAGACGTGGGGAGGGAGAATAAACAAGGAGTAATTGATTATGGACATTGTCGTTCCGCAATTGGCTGAAGGCGCCGAGACTGCCACCGTGGTCAATATCATGGTCAAAGTGGGCGACCAGGTGAGTCGGGATGAGGCCGTTGTCGAATTGGAAACGGCCAAAGCCATCGGCCAGATGGTTGTACAGCCAGGTAAAAGTTTTACCGCGCCGCGCATCGCTGCCCATATAGGGACCGGCCAACGCCACGAAG
>JAKLIS010000168.1 GCA_022709485.1 Elusimicrobiota bacterium
TATCTGTGTTTACTGAGACCTCTGCCATCTGCATGATAAACGGCCAATCGAGATCTTTAGACAAGAGCACCGATTGTTGGGGGCCGGCAAGATCTTTGGAATTGATGGAGATCGCCGCCTCCTGGGAAGATTTCACCACATTGGCTTTTCTTTTTTGATCGAGGACATCGTTAATAAGCCCCCGCAAACTCAAAATGGACTCCCATTTATCAAAAAGAGGTTTGTCGAACACCACTTCCTCAAGAGAGGCGAATTCGTCTAAGAAAACGCTGTCGGCAAGACGAGGGTTGGAATTTTTCCGAAGCTCAATATACGCCTCTTCCGCTGTGAATGAAAGAAGCGGAGCCAATAAAAGCGTGAGCCCGTGGGTCAAGTGGAAAAGCGCGGTTTGCGTGCTTCTGCGGCGCGGGGAGTTGGGTGATTCGCAATACAGGCGGTCTTTGAGCGCGTCTAAGTAAAACCCGGAAAGCGTCACCGCGGCAAAACGGTTCAATTCATTCAAAACGGTGTGGAACTCGTAGGCCTCATAACTTTTGAGAACCTTAACCTTCACATCTTCGAAATGAACCAAAATCCACCGATCCACTTCTTCCAATTTGGCCACGGGGATGGCGTGATCGTGGAATTTAAAATCAACGGTATTTTGAAGCAAAAACCGGAATGTGTTTCTGAAGCGGCGGTAAACATCGATAATTTGTTTGACAATATCTTGTGATAATCGGACGTCTTCCCGGTAGTCGCTCATAGCCACCCAAAGCCGGAGAATGTCGGCTCCATATTGTTTGATGATTTCCTGCGGCGCAATGACATTTCCCTGAGATTTGGACATCTTGTAGCCTTTCCCATCGACGACAAATCCATGCGTGAGAACCACGTCAAATGGGGCTTTGTCCCTCAAAGTGACCGATGGAATCAAGGAGGTTTGAAACCACCCGCGATGTTGATCCGATCCTTCCAGATACATAACCGTTTCGGGTTTTGGACGTGTGAGCTCTTTTTCAATAACAGAATGCCATGAAACACCCGAGTCAAACCAGACGTCTAAAATGTCTTCCTCTTTTTGGAATTCACGGCCTTTGCACTGGGGACAGGAAACGGCGGCCGGCCCCAAAATTTCCTCCGCTGACATCTCATACCAGGCACCGGCTCCTTTTTGATTGACAATATCCACAATCCGCTTATCCACCTTTTTATCGTGAAGAGGGATTCTGCATTTCTTGCAGTAAAAAACGGCGATGGGCACGCCCCAATGCCGTTGGCGGGATAAACACCAATCGGGCCGCGTTTCCACCATGCCTTTGATTCGGTGAATCCCATAAGCCGGCTCCCAACGAACCCGGTCGATTTCATGAAGAAGTTTTTCCCTAAGATCATCATCAACGCGCAAAAACCACTGCTCCGTGGCGCGGAAAATAATGGGATTTTTACATCGCCAACAATGAGGATAAGAATGTTCAATCGTCCCGTGATAAAGAAGGTGAGGCCCCAAAATTTCCATCACCGCCTTGTTGGCGTCTTTTAAAACATGTTTGCCCTCGAGTTCGGGCCGTCCGACGGTTTTATCGAAAAGTCCCCGTTCATTGACGGGAGAGATGACATCTAATTTAAATTCTTGGCCGGCGGCAAAATCTTCCAGACCGTGGCCCGGCGCAATATGGACAATTCCAGTTCCGTCCTCCATGGTGACAAACTTGGCGGTGATGGCCCGCGAAGTCCGTCCATGGATGGGATTTTGAGCGGTTAAACCCACAAATTCTTTTCCTCGAACGGGTTCGCCAACGATTTTTAAATTCTTTTTGATTTTTCCTGCCACGCTACTTAAAAGTTTTTGGGCCAAGATATAGTGATGTTCTCCGTCAGATGCCACGACATAATATTCGTCGGGGTGAAACGCGAGCCCCACGTTAGCGGGAAGTGTCCAAGGGGTGGTGGTCCAAATAAGAACATAAAGAGACGGGGCTGTTTGCCCCTGAGGCCCCTCACCCCGACCCTCTCCCAAAGGGAGAGGGAGACCCAAATCCGCTTTCTCTCCGCCAGGGAGAGGGAGACCTAAACCCGCTCCCTCTCCCGCAAGGCGGGAGAGGGACGGGGGGAGGGTCTGAACTTTAAACCGAACAAAAACGGAATCGGATTTTTTGTCGGCATATTCCACTTCCGCTTCGGCGAGTGCGGTTTCGTCGTAAGCGCACCAATAACCGGGTTTTTTTGAGCGGAAAATAACCCCTTTGTCGCGGAGTTCGTAAAAAATCGTCAAGATGCCGGCTTCATAGGCTTTGGAAAGTGTCAAATAAGGATTTTCCCATTCACCCAAAACCCCCAACCGTTTGAATTCATCCTTTTGAATGTTGACAAATTTCATGGCGTATTCCGTGGCTTTGACTCGGAATTCGGCCCGGGAAATCTGGTGTTTATTTTTCCCGAGTTCCTTAAAAAGGGCGTGTTCAATGGGGAGACCGTGGCAATCCCAGCCGGGTTTATATGGAGATCGAAATCCAGAAAAAGATTTAAATTTCACGACAAAATCTTTCAGGATTTTATTTAGGGCGTGGCCCATGTGGATGCTGCCGTTCGCATAAGGAGGGCCGTCGTGGAGGAGAAATGTGGGTTTCGATTTTTTCTTTTCCTGAATTTTCTCGTAAAGATGGATCTTTTCCCATTGCTCAAGCATTTTCGGCTCTCGCAGGGGAAGATCCCCTTTCATTGGGAAGTCAGTTTGAAGTAAGTTGACGGTTTTTGAGTAATCCATAATGTTTAGTTGCTGGGGAAGGGGTCAAGTCGCCCGCCGCGGCGGGCGACTTGACCCCTTCCGTGGTACCTGTTTTAGCAAATCCCGGGGCTTGAAAACCCCCCGCTCCGAGACAAACCCAGATATAAGCCCCACGGGGGTTACATCAAAAGCGGGATGACGGGCTTTAGTCCCCTTGGGCGCGATTCGAACATTCCCCATCTTTACCACTTCATCGCTCGATCGTTCTTCAATAGGAACGTCGCGGCCGGTTTTTGTTTTTAAATCAAGCGTGGAGAATGGCATCGCCACATAAAAAGGAATTTTATGATGCCGCGCCAAAATCGCCAAGTTGTAGGTTCCAATTTTATTGGCGGTATCACCATTGGCGGCCACTCGATCGCACCCCACGATCACGCCATTAACTTTTTCGGTTTTCATGACGTGGGCGGCCATGTTGTCGGTGATGAGTTCGTAGGGAATTTTTTCTTGGGATAATTCCCAAGCGGTGAGGCGCGCCCCCTGAAGGTACGGCCGTGTTTCATCCACGAAAACTTTTTTCAGTTTCTTTTGACGCCAAAGTTCCCTGATAATCCCCAGCGCAGTTCCATGGCCCGCAGTGGCCAAGGCGCCGGCATTGCAATGAGTGAGAACGACGTTTTTTTTCATTTTAAATAATCGGGCACCGAAGCGGCCCATGGCGCGGTTGGCGGCGAGGTCCTCCTGTTCAATTTTTTTGGCTTCCCGGGTCATAACTTGAAAAAGAGAGGTTTTTTTCCCCTCAACAGTATTTACCACCCGGTCAACCGCCCAGGCCAAATTGACCGCCGTCGGACGCGCAGCCTTTAATAGGCTCGCCGCCTTTTTCAACCGGCCCATCCGAGATTTTAAAGGTTTAAATTTTGCTGTGGGTTGGACCGCCAGGGCCATACCGTAGGCGGCCACGCATCCAATGGCGGGAGCGCCGCGAACAGCCATCTTACGAATCGCTTTCGCAACGTCCTCAGCCGTCTTGCACTTAATGAATTGAACGCGCGACGGCAAAAGGCGCTGATCTAAAATTTCCAGGTGAGTGGACTTCCAATAAAAGGGAAGGACTTTCATGGGCGGGATTGAACAACGCCACCCCCTCCCCATGTATCACCGGGAAGGAGGGTCGAGAAAGAAATTTTTTCCTTCCCCACCCCCCTCCATTGATAAAACATGGAGGGGGAACGCGGTTCCTTATGGAATCGCCTCCATAATCTCTTCAAGTTCTTCTTCCGGCCGGCCCTCAATCTCAACGGTTTTTTCTTTTCCTTTCTCGCCCCGAAGAATTTTCACGTTCTCATTGGCCACCTCGAAGAATTCAGACAAGAATTCCTTAAGTTCATCGTTGGCGGGTCCTTCAATGTTGTCGGTCATTAATTTTACTCGGACGGTCGAACCAATCCGGCCAGCAATCTCGGTCCACATGGACGCTTTGGGTATAACTCGAACACGAATGATCATTTTGTTTTGACTCCTTACAATGAATAAGAAAATCGTTGGTGCCTGGTTCCAAGTGCCTGGTAAGAAAAAAACCAGTAATTAAATTGAAAAACCCTCCAAAAATTTCAATAGGCACTAGGCACTAGGCACTAGGCACTAGGCACTAGGCACTAGGCACTAGGCACCAGGCACTAGGCACTAGGCACTAGGCACTAGGCACTAGGCACTAGGCACTAGGCACTAGGCACCAGGCACCAGGCACT
>JAKLIS010000169.1 GCA_022709485.1 Elusimicrobiota bacterium
GTCATGCTTTAAGCGCCCCCGGGCCCGCCGGTGTCTTCGGTGGGATCTAAGGTTCGAGGAAGAAACCGGATGTTGGCGTCATCTTTGACAAACCCGTCATGGCCGTCGAAGAAAATACCGTCCCGATAGGGAGGCAAACTGGATGGCCTGCAATTTGAACAGCTGGCAGGGGGAACGGCCCGAATTTGGAAATTGCTCATCATATATCCGCCGAATACCAGTTTTGATGTGTCTGTAAAGGAATAGTAGCCATTTTCATCCGTCATGACATCGTGATTTTTACAGACGTCCATAAAATAACTGCAGGGAGAATTAGGCCATCGGCTATTGCTGGGATCTTTACAAGTAAGTCGTATTTGGACCCGCGCGTTATGCAACGGTTCTCCATCGGGCCCGGTGATGTATCCGCCCACTTTCGTTCCTGTAACTCGGTGATAGAGCCTCACAATACCTGAACTTCGGCCAATGTCATAACCCTCATAGAAATCTCCATCGTCCTCATATTTAAAGGAAGCTTGCACGTACCGGCACCCCGAAGGGCAAGCATAGGCTCCCTCCTTTCTCCAATTTGCCGTTGAGATCAATCGTCCGTATATTTCAGGCCGATCATTAGCAGAAGGATTGGTAGAGACAAGAATATGCACATCACTCCTATCAATGCCAACCATGGCGGGTGTAGACCCCGACCATAATCTTCGATTGGGAAGATTCAAATTTTGCGGAGTAACGAAACGAACAATATGGTCGCCCAAGTCTTGTATTTCAACTGCGTTCATATTGTTGCTTACAAGGATGGGATAGGCGGCCTCCGATTGAGAGCTCGGGCCAGGGCAAAGTTGGAATTCAAAGGGGTCGATGGCTCCGCCAGTTACATCGGCTGCAGTATAAAAAGAATAATTATCGAATGGATTCTCAGATCCTGAGGCCGTCTTTCTCATGAGGTGCATTTCCATAGTAATTAGAGTATTGGTCCAAGTCTCTATATCCATGCATCGGAAGTGAAGGACCCGATTGTTTCCATATCCCCATTTTCCATCAACGAATTCTCCTGGGCCCCCCATATCGTTAGGGAAAGTATCCCAGTTGGGCAAGCTCGGAAGGACATTATCATTAAAAGAAAATGTCATATCCGCCGCCGTAACCGTTAATGAGGAAGTAAACCTCTCATAACCCGGATTCAAATCGATTCCCCAGGTCGTCACAACTCCTCCACTGCAGGGAATCGAGAGGAGACTCCCAGGATTGTCAATATCTCTTACATCGCCACTGATACTAACCAGCTCGGTTTTTCGGAGCATTCGAACATCTCCCAGGTCATAGTACCTTTGGTTGGGGGAAGCTGTTGAACGGCGGGGAAAACTCATGACTTTCCAATTTGGATCATCATCCTCGTTTGTATAAAAGTATGCAAGATTATTTTCCTCAAACCCCCCGTAACTTTTCGTGTAATAAGCCCCGGGGGTAGGGAAGGTTTTTTTTGAAGGAATAAGCACCGTTGGGTGAGGAGAATACCCTCCCCATGAGGGATTGGGGACAACGGCAAATTGTTCCAATTTCTGGGTTGGATCCGCGGGCTGAAATGGATAATCGATTACAAACACCGGAACGACATTTGAAGGAAAAGGCGTCACCACCGTACTCAAGGGAGGGGGCCAATCAAAAGTGAGCGCCTCACTTCTATCAATCATTAACCGTGCCCATGCCCCCTGGTACATAGCGGTATCCGCCACCGGAGTGCCACCGGATCCCCGGTAATTTCCTTCCAACATTCGAGGGCCTAGATGATAAAAACAAAAATTACCATCTGAATCGCTTTTCACCCATCGAGAAAAATAATAATGCTGGCGAACAAACCCCCCCAGCCCCAAATGGGTTTTATAACCATCCGCGTTTGCGTGATTATTAAACGCATGGGTATTAAGCAAGGGGTGCAATTCTCGAACGGCTTTTTTTGCCGCCGTCGCCGGCCCCGCTGTGTAATGGGCGGGCATATAGACGCGAATAGGGCAATCGGCAACATCTTGAGAATTATTCGTAAACTTTCCTGTTGCTGAATTCAATTGAACCCCGACCAAATGCCCTTTCAAATGCATCATGAAAGTCGAATAAAATTGTGTATTTAATCGATGGTATTTGTAATTTCCATGATCCGTAATAGAAAGTCCAGCAGGGTGGCTATGCCGATGAGTAAGAGTTTTATGAACCCCGTCTCTCGAATCATAGGTCTCTCCAAAATTAACGCGGATGGCCAAATCGGATTTGGGCCCGTTGTCAAACAAGAGATCGTTTTTAAGACTGTCCCAACTAAGATCGTTTTTGGTACCGACCGCGGCATATAATTTGGGGGTCGGATTCAGCCCCGTCGATTCAAACGCCCACTTTCCGGGGTAGGGCCAATAATAATAATTCATCGTAATTCGAGGGGCTTGAGAAAAACTTGAGCCAAAATCAAGATCTTCCGATTGGGTCAAATTATCTTCTGCGGATCCATGCATGAAAACCAAATAAAATCCGGGGCATAAGTTTTCAAAATGATATTGACCATCGGCATCCGTGAGCTTTTCCTGATAGGATTTATTGGCGCCGGAATAATAATCTGGAATTTCGGTTCTGATGGGAACCAATTGAATAATGGCGTTGGGAATAGGATCTCCGTTTACCCCATCATTGGCGCCGCCTTTGATCCCGCCAAAGGGTGTCATTTCGTATGGCCCGATGGGCATGACTGAGTTTAATTGCAGTTCCCCGTCTATTGGTTCTTCGTGTGTAATAACCGAATCTTTCCAAATATCACCTTTTCGAAAATAAAAGGAGGGAACAGTCGTATAGCCCATTATTTTAAATTGACGAGATGCACCGAGTTTTACTCCTCGAAGAAAGAAATTTCCCTCCTTGTCGGTAAAGGCGTATATCCAATTATTCCCGACTTCAGATTCAATCGCAACTCCAATGCCAGCGATACCCTTACCAGTATTTGCGCCGTTACCAGGAGCATAAATAATCTTCCCTGTAACTTCCCCCCCATATTCAGCCAACCGGGACCCGGTGAGGTTGTTGGTTTTCTCCATGGTGTATTCCCGGGGGCCGATTCGCCATCGAGCAATAAATTTGATGGGTCTGACTTGATTAAAAGTACTAAAAAGCCCCACTTGGGCTTCGACCCTCACTTTGCCGGTGGCCTCCGCTTCTAGGTAATCATCTGATTTGGTTTTGCCGCCTTTGGGGTAATAATAGGTTGCAGCAAATTTTGCGTCATAAAAGAAATCCGTGCCGGTGCCGGCTTTAACTTTGAGGTCATTGAGGGCGCTGGTGATCATGGTCTCAGCTCTGTTACGGGCGATGTTCGTGGCGTTGGCATTGGTAATAATTTTTAAAGCCGACGCCCCCATAAAAATGACGGCCACAAATATAAGAATTCCAACTAACGCTTCGGTAAGGGAAAAAGCATGGTAAGGCGTCCGGTTGAACGCTTTCATAGAACCCCCCTGTTTGAAAACAATTTACCCCAACATAAGTGTAACGGTTTCACTCTAAATGTCCATAGAAATAATGCGTTGTTAAATCGCATCGAATTTTACGATTGACACAAAATTGTCGCCAGATTGCCACAATGGTCTTTTACCGGTCCCAAAGGCAGTTTTTCCAAATCTTTTAAGGCCTTTTCGATATAGCTTTCTTTCACTTTCTTGGCCTGGGTCACGGAGCCTGATTCAATAATTTCATTAATGAGCTGTCCAAGGTTTCCATTGGGATTTTTAAGAGAGGAAATAAAGGCCGGATAGGACCTGGAGGTCTGATTTTTCTGTCGATAGACAATGAGAGGAAGGGTCATCTTCCCATTTAAAATATCGGTCCGGAGTGTTTTTCCAATTTCTGCCTCTTGGGCCGTTAGATCCAGGAGGTCATCTTGAATTTGAAAGGCCATTCCTAAGTTTAATCCGAAATTTTCAAGGGCATCCAAAATGGGCGTGGGCTGGCCCGCCAAAACCCCCCCCGCCCTGGCGGATGTCCCAAATAATGACGCGGTTTTCTTGCGAATAATTGTGAAATACTCTTCTTCCGTCATATCAAAATAAAACCGCCGATTAAGTTGGTTAATTTCTCCCTCGCACATGGAGTGAGTCGTTTGAGCCAAGAGATCCACAATTGAGAGATCTTTTAGAGAGGCCAACTTCTTGAACGCAAAAGAATAAATAAAATCTCCCAGCAAAATAGCGGCGTCGGCGCCTTCCAACTCAACAACGGTTTTGACTCCCCGCCTCAAAGAGGCCTTGTCAATGACATCGTCATGAATAAGGGTCGCGAGGTGAATGAGCTCAACGGCCATGGCAAGGTTTCTCACCGATTCTTTTTTAGCCGGCCCCAATTGAGCCGATAAAAAAACCAGGGTGGGGCGAATTCTTTTTCCAGATCCTTTCAAAACGTATTTGAGCAAATCGCCCATATAA
>JAKLIS010000017.1 GCA_022709485.1 Elusimicrobiota bacterium
ACCATTGCCGCCGGGGCGAAATTCATGGGGATAATTGGAATTGAAGGAACAACCATTGAAGCCATCACCGGCGGAAAAGCCCGATTCCAAGAAGTGACCCATAAAGGATGGCACCTCATTACCAACGAAAGCCCGTCCTTCAAGGTGAAATTGGAGGAAAGGTACGTGACATCAAACATGCGCGGCGGATTTGGTGTTCGGGTATCCGTTGATCCAGTCACGTCTGAAATGAATGGGTTGGCGGAGATTCCTCAGGGTCCCAGAATTGAGGCCGCGCTTCAAAAAGAAATGGCCAGATGGACATCCGTCGGACGTTTTTCACTTCCCATTGTCAATAACGGGCAATTTCAAATTTACGCTCCGTCCGATGCGGAGTTTCAACAGATGCTGGCCGGAGAAGAGGCCATCCCTGTGGTGGGGGGGAGTTGGCTCGTTAAGATGGCATTTCGAAATGGGAATTTTTATGAGCGGATCTCCAATCAGCAATACCAAGAGATGAATACGAACCTGCATGTGAGAGAAGGGAATGATGTATTGATCCGGTTTTGCTTGGCCTACAAGATGAAAGACGGGCGAATCACGGCTGTTTACCAAACCCCCGGTGAAGTGAGAAATATTTTGGAGAAGAGAGATCTTGTTTTAGCTTTGAGTAATGGCCAGAAAGTTCGGGCGGAAGATCTTCCTGCCAATTTTGCCTCATCGGGATTAACAGTTGATAGCCTTATGGATAAAGATGGTTCGATTTACAAGTTGGGGAGCGAAAAGAAACGGCTTGATTTTCTGCTCAACCAGCCCACTCGCCTTGAACAAATTTCACGAGAAAAGGGAAACAGAGTGACTCCGGCTGTTCCTGAAGTGATCGTTAACGGACGCAAAATGCCCTACCATCCCATTTATGAATGGGAGTTGGCCAATTATCTTGAAGGACTCAGGTTGAGCGGACAACATAAGGCGAGACTTCAGGCGGCGGAAACCCGAATTTACGAGAGATGGAATCCCGATCGGCAGCGATTTGAAAAGGTGATCGTGAAGGGAACTTTGCTTCAGAAGATCCAGCAGGCCCTCAAAGAGCAAGTAGAACTTGTTAAGACCCGCCAAAATGAAATTCTCAAAATGTCGGGACGCGGAGGGGAAATGGTTGTCCCATACGGACACGAACGAATGCGTCAACAGGTAATTCTGGGGGAGTTGGAAGGCTTGGGGCTCAATTTTAGAGATCTTCAACAGAAGATAGAGAGGATCAGAAATGCCCCAGATCAAGATAGCCGAGAACAACTCAAGAAGTTTCTTCGAGATCAGAAAGACATTAGATTGGCCGCCGAAGAACTCTTAAGTGAAATGAATAAGCTGGAGAATTTCGTGGCTTCTAAAGAAATGAAACGGATGGAAAAGCTGGAGGCCATGCGGAACAAAGGAAAAATTGTGACCCCAGATATGGTTTCCGGGGTTGTCATTCGGCCTTTCGACGCCCTTAACGCAAATCGTTCTGCACTCCAGCGTCAGGGCAATTACATCGCCGAACTGCAAGGGTTATTGGCCGATCCCAATTTGAGCCCTCGCGAGCGGGATCGCGTTCGGAAGACCATGGATCTGGCGATCAAGAAAAACAGCTTTATTGACGAGAAGGGCAATGAACATATTGTCATGTCTTCCGTTCGGGAATCTGAGGCTCGGGCGGGAGGGGCGGAGAATTTCTCCCATTTGGATCGACAGGTCCTTGAAATGGAAGATCAGCTGAACAAAGGGGGAAAGACCGTCATCCTTTGGAAGTTTAGGAAAGAAGGCGGCCGGATTTTGATGGATTCAAAGTTCCTTGATCCAGAAAAGTATTTGGCCGATACGCTTCAACGGATCGAAAAACAAACTGACCCTAAAAAGAAAGACGATTTCCGAAAATTTTACGACGCGCTTCGTGATCGCAAGTTTATTTCCATGATGAACGGTGGGGGGGAGGGATTACAGATCGCGTTAATTGACGATGCATTCTCAAAAGGCGGAGCCATTCATATTCAAATTGATCCGGAAAAAGAAATGGGTCAACAAGTCACAGTCACTTTGTCCCCCATGGACGCGGCCCAAAAGGTTTTTTCGGAAAAAGTGGAAGAATGGAAAGTGGCCTTAAGCCGAGGGGTCCCGCCGGGGCCAGAACGTCAGGGTCTGATTGACAAAATTAAAGATGCCGGGAACGGAAATCTCGTTTACAAGGAAAACAATAAGCCAAACGCCAAAATTCATAAATGGATGGCCATTTATTCCGAGCCGGAAGTCATCAGAGCGGAGATGGCCTTGGTGAAGCAATTGGATCGAGCCACCCATCAGAAAGCCGCCGAACTTGACGGGGCCTATGTCATCGAACTCGATCAAGAGACAAAAAAATCGCGGGATTTGATGGACCCAAAGGCGGTCGCGGACATCATTGAAAAAATGCACAACAAGAAAGCCGATTTGAAGGCTCGCTATGAAGAGCTGCGCCAGAAAAACGTGGCTGGAGTTGAACTCACGGCCGAAGAAAAAGCGAGCCTTTCGCAGCTCGTGGAAGATATGATTGAAATTGAAAAAGACATTTACCGAGAGGGGACGAAGGTATGTTTCATTAAATATGGACTCAAACAAAACAGCGAAAATTACGCCCGGCTTTATGAAGAGCATCAAAGAGGCCAAATCCGGGATGGAAATACGACCCGTCAATATGTTCTTTATGATGATTTTAAGCAGCCTGTCGCCCATGTTCGAACCGACGGAAAGATTTTCATAACCACCGTTCATAAAATTCTTCCCGGAAGTGATTCAGGAATGACGTTGGGTGAATTACGGACCTATTCGGGCCGATCCCCTCCCGCTCCCGGGCGCTTGGGAGAATTGGTTAATGTCACCCGTGAATGGGTCGACGCCAAAAAAGAAGTGAGGGCCCGCATTGTCGGTCTTCTCGATTCCAACAAGGAATTGGAACCGCTTTTTATCACCATTAATGATTTCACCGGTAAATCCGCAAAATCCGGCCAGCCATCCAAAAGCCAAACCTACCGCTTTCAAGAGGGCTTAAGTCTCAAAGACTACGAAACCCATCCGAATCTCAAGTTGGATTACTCGAAAATCGTCAAAATATTACCCAAGGGATCCCTGGTCATTGAACAAGTGACCGCCCACGGGAAGGTATCGCGGGACGAGATTGGCCCCGGGGGCCGGGTGCTGAGAACGTATGAAGGAATTTATCGGGAGGATGTCCGCCTCGGCCAGGATCCCTTTTTGGCGCAGAGAATTATTGAACATTCTTATGACGACCCCGGGTATTCCATGATGAATATCCCTTCAAGCTCCAAGTATATTGATCCCGACACAGGCAAGGTAGTCGGTGAATCCCGGGTTCTCACGCCATTTGATGAATTTCTTCGAACCAAGGAATTGAAATATTCGAGATGGGATGACATCACAAAAGAAATGGTATGGGAGGTCAAAGATTCCAACGACCAGCTTATCCGAAAATATGCCCTCCGGGTCAAAAACGGCGCTCACGTTCCCGTCAATGTAACGGTTTTTTATTATTTTTACGACCAGCCCGACAGCTACGGAACTTTTGGGTTGGCGGATGAAGCTTTTACATTCCAGACCGACGAGCGCGGATGGATTGATGGGAAATTTAATCCTGAAACTTTTAAAGGCGAATTTAGGGATCTTCCCTATTTTGAATCCACGCAAATCGTCAAGGTGGAAGGGGAGGGCGTCAATCGGCGCATCATATACCGGGTGAGTCTCCGGGATGAAGCCAATAAAGTGGTTGTTCAATTTCAGGAAGTGACAAGCCCCGACGGAAACCTCCTTGAAAAATATGTCATTAATGAAACAAATGAAAATAAAGCCGTCCCGAGCGAGGTGACATTAAACGAGTTTGATTCGGACCCGGATGGCGTCGGTAAATTCAAAATCGCCCGGGAATCCAAAACTTTTAAGATTTTTCACAGCCAAGAGATTTCCGGAGAAATTTTTGACTTGGCCTCCTTGGACTTGCCTGCGGGGACCTTGCTCCGCTCCTTTGATGAAAATGGAAATGAATCGGCCATCTTATCCTGGAACGGCTCTGAATATGTAGATAAGAAAACGGGAGATTTTTTTCCAGCCAATCACTTGGCGAAATTGCCTTTAGATAAAGACGTCTCGAGAATCGTGATTGCGAAAGATAGTGACGTCCTGTTTGAATTTACCCTGAAGGAGAAATCTAAGTTCGAAAATGTTTTGGCGGATGGCCGGCTCAATTACTTGCGGGAGGAATTTGAATTTTGGGGAACCAAGGGAAAGTTCCGAAGAGTTCTTAAGAATTCTTTCCGGGACACGCTTTTTGAAGGACAAAAAATCGTCACCTTAAACCTCAAAACAGGAGAATACTCCCTCCAAGCGTTTGATGACAAAAAAAGAGTGATTTCGGGCCAGTCTTTTGAAGGCAGGCATCCCACTGTTGTTGAGAGAGGCGAGGGTCCGAAGCTTTCCGAAACCACCTCCCGCCGCAAGGCGGGCATAATGAAGAATTCAATTCTCCCGGATAGGCCGGCCAGCTTTCAGGTTGTGCTAGATGTTGACTGGTACGTGGGGAATAACAGGCCGCAATTTACCGGCGTGGGCGTGTTGCAGGGGACGGGAGAACCTCTTGTTGAGGTGAGAGAGAAGAAGGATAAGTCGGGCTTTTCGCAGCATGAGGTTTCCGTTCATTTGTCGGACAGCGCGCCGCTTGATTCAAAAATTGCAAGGCTGGAAGAAGGCCCCAATCGCACATCTATCAAATTGGTTGGAGATAAGGACGTCCAAGACATCTCTGATTCTGATTTTGTTTATTTTTATGTGGATGAAAAAAGCGTTGATTTTAGAGGATCTCCGAAAATAAAGGCTTCTTTCACCGACAATAAAAATAAAACCGTTACGGTCAGTTCCGATCCTGATGATGAAACGGCAGACTGCCATTTTTGGCTTTCGGAAAGCGGGAATAAACTTAAATTTAAAAATCGAGACGGTTTAGACGTCGCGACGCTTCAAGTCATCGCTCATTCTCCCTATGCCAACGTGAATCCCGTCATGGCCATTCCTGTTTCGAGTCTCGCTCAATTCATAGATGTTCGACAAATGAGGTCGAGCGTTTCTTTGGAAATCAAATCCGCGGGAAATGATCCCAGTCTGGCGCGGATCACTGACGTCTATCGAGTTTCTCGCGGAGAAGGACAAGCAGGGGTGGCAAGTCTAGCCCAGAACGATTCGTCCTTTTTACTTCCGTTGGAAGATGGAAAAAAAGCCTTCTATGACGGCACCCAGTCCAGTCAAGAAGGGCGCGCGCTGGCAATTTGGGGACCCAATGACCAGCTCTTGGGAATTCTAAAAGAGTTCTGGGTGCAACCCGAAGGCACCAGCGTCAGATGGGTTCAATACCGTCTCGACCTATTCGACGCCTCCGGAAAAAATCCCCTGGCCAGCGTGGGATTGCGGGAAGATCCCGATGGAGACTGGGAATTAAATTGGAATGACGCGATTCCCTATACCGTTTTAAACCGAGAAAACCAGGTTATTGTTGTTTCAGAACATCCATTCTTTAAGCAGGCGGTGGAAAAATATTATCGCCCTGATTCCTTGGACCCATCTAAGCCGGAATTGGTTTTGACGGGCGATCTCTCCCAATTGCCATCCATAAATTCAACAGAAGATCATGAAACGCTTTTCCATCGATACTACATGAACGTGTCAAATTCGATTTTAAGGGGAGTGGCAAAAACGCTCCACTTGGGCGGCGAAGAAGTTTTGAATCCTATTGAAGAAGACGCAACCATGGGTTTGATGACCCCAGAATTAATGGCCGAATCTCAAGAGGCGTTAAACCGGTTGTCCACGGCAGAAAAAAGAGCGCAGATGTTCGGCCAAATGATCGATAAGTTAGGAAGTTTGGAGAAACCCGTTGAGGCCGTGCAGGAATTAAAATTCGACGAAATCGTGCCGCCGTTTGCCTGGTGGAAAATATTCAGTGTGTCGGGCTTCTTTCTAGTTTTGCTTATTTCATATCCCTTGTTGCTCCATTGGTATGCGGGAGCATCGGGCCGAGTGGTTAATAAATACCAGAGGAAAATTAGCGCTTTGCTGGAAGCTGAAACCCCTCAAGGCTTTTTGTTCCATACAACCGATGAACAACACACGGCCGCGGACAGACACGCCCGCAATGTCATGAAAGTTAATTACGGGCTTTACGATTCTGACGGTAAGCCCTTGTATGTTTCCACCGAAGAAGATATCGAAGGGTGGTTTTCAAGACCTTTGTTTGAGTTGTATGTCCATTCTTACGCGGGTTTTACGCGACTAACCCAAGAAAAAATCGACACTATCAATAAACTTAATTTGACCCAGGATGAAAAAACGAGGCGTATCCAGATTCTTAACAACGCCTTGGAAAAACAACTGGTTCAATTGGACAAAATGACCCGGGGGGTTCATAAATTTATCGCGGTTGAATTGGGCCGTGGAAACCCCAATGCCCGATATGTGACCCAGGTCCCCACATTTAAGCGTTCCCTCAAAGAAAAACTCTTGAAAATAGGGGGAAAAACACCCGAGGCCAGAGGAGATGATGATCCGAAGAAAACAAAAAATCAGATTATGGAAGAATTGGCCCGCCTTTTGGCATTCCACCAGCAAAAACTGAAGATGGGGGCGTTGGAAGACGCTCAAAGGGCTAGAGAAGGAAATTCCAACCCCAATTCATCATCTTTCCGCCAGGCTTATAATGAAATGTTCATGGCATTGGTAAAAACTGAAAAAGAAAAAGGTGCAGACGGAAAAGAAACCTTAAAGCCGGCCTACGATACCCGCGGAGAAAGTGAATCTTTAAGTCAAAAAACAAAATATCGATTTAATGAGGAATCGCTGGAAACTTATGTTGAGAGAAATCAACTGGCTGAAGTTCCGGCAATCTTCCAATTATTTGGACGGTACACGTTTAAAGTCATCGCCATCATGTGGGGCGCGCTCCTTTTGAGGGGAGGAGAGTGGACCATCGCCGGGGCTCCGTCCCTTGGGCTCCTCATCTTTTTTATTTCATTTTTTATATTTCTCACTTTTATCATCAACTCCGCTGTGGAGGCCTGGGCCATTTCCAAAATGTCGCGAACCCATTGGCTTTACGGCCGGTTGCGGGCGGTTCCGCCTCTGTTAGCCGCGGGGGGGATTATTTTTCTTATTAATCATGCGACGCTTCTGGGAGGCCCCGCCACCCTGGCCTATTTTATTCTGGGGATTTTGTGCCTTGAAATCTATGGCCTCCTTGTTCTGGGCAATCGATCCGTTGTCGGGGTTTCCATGTATTACCATTTGAGGCCGCCGGCTTATAAAGGTCCTCGCCGCAACGTCGCCATCCTCAGCCTGACCTATTTTATTTTCGCGGTTTTGGCCATTTATTTGGCGAGTGTTGTAGTGGCCCCTTGGTTTTTCCAAGTTTATAGTGTGGGGGCGCAGATGAAATTTCTTTTCGCCGGGATAACGGTATTTTTGATGTTTGTCCTCCTCCACTATGGTGTCAGT
The DNA here is from genome assembly GCA_022709485.1 of Elusimicrobiota bacterium. Classification (GTDB taxonomy): domain Bacteria; phylum Elusimicrobiota; class Elusimicrobia; order F11; family F11; genus JAKLIS01. The sequence continues at coordinate 7,543 of JAKLIS010000017.1, forward strand.
TTGTTGGTGAAGGGAGCTTTCTCAATCTTTGGCTCCACGCACGGGGAAGACCTGAAAAAAGAATTGATAGAGAAAGTGGCGCCTCCGAAAGAGGGGGAGAAAGAAAATAGAGTGGGGAACGCTTATATCGGCGGTCAGACCCTATCTTCATCGGTGTTTAAGGCAAAAATCGATGGAAAGTGGAATGAGATTAGCGAGGAAAAAGCGAAGGAATTCAATCAAGACCGCGAAAAGTTGAATCAACATTTAAAAGACTCAATTCACGCCATGGTGGGAGCTTTAAATAACCGGTTTGAAAACGCCGCCACGCGTAACGCCATCTTCGATTTCTTCATGGCCATGGTAGATGATGATCGGATTCATGGGACCACCCGCGCCCTTATTAAGAGTTGGATCGCGGCCGGAGATGAAGACGCTTTATCAAAATATTTTGAGGAAGGACTCCTCTTTCTTAGAGGGGCTGAATGGAATGCCGGTTGCACTCTCTGGGATTTTAGCCAAATGTACCATCCGAATATGCGTGAAGGCCTGCAAATCCGGCATGATGTAAATGGCGAAGCCCTTACGGAAGAACAAATGGCCATTATGGAGCACATTTGGCACATTCAGTCGGCTCTCATTCAAACCGGTGGGTTTAATATCACTCAATCGAGTATGGATGTGGCTTTAAGTTTTGTGCGCATCGCTATTACGGGCAGAGAAAAAGGCCTTTCAAATAAATTGTCATTTTTTCTCATAAGCAATTTGATGTCAGATTTTAAAAAAGCCACTTTCCCGAATAAAGAAACCTTATTTTATGGAACTGAAATGGGGCAAAGGGTCAAGCTCTGCCAATTATTGAAATATCTTTCTCCCGGGGTCGATGCCCGAGTGGGACGGGTGGTGACCGTTCAAGGGAGTAAAGCGTCGGCCGCCCTTTGGCTTTCAATGGATCCGGTCATGAACAGGACCATCGGCCAGTTTGTCTGGTGGGATCAAAATACCTCCGTCATTGACACCGAACTTTATTGGAGAGATCAGTTTAGAATGTGGAATACCCCTGAATTAATGGCGCTCATATCGGACCGGACCGTGGGAGGGCGGGAACAGCCCTTTTTAGATTCCATTGAATTTACCGGGGAGGGGGGAGCGAGGCAGGGGTATGCCGGGGGCATGACAGCGACGGGCACCGGCTGGGGGAACACCACTCGAAACATTTTCTGGGAGACACTTGAAATAACCGGCAGACCCACGGCGAACATGAAAAACTTCCATTCGGATGGGAAGCCGGAACGGCCGGGAGAGGTTTTAAAAAGGATGTACATGCAAGTGATGAACCGGCTGTTTGGATCTTCTCCGACGCCCCCCGCCAGCACGCGAATCAGTGAAGATTTGGCTTTGGTCGTCAATTTAATGAAAGACGCCATTTATTTACTCGGATTTGGAAGCGGGTGGGTGGGAATCAGAACTCCCGTCGTGGGGTTAAGTTTGGCTGAGTGGCGCCGGGCCAGGGCTCCTTTGGGAAATCTGGACGAGCAAGCAAAGGACAAACCCCGGTGGGTGGCGGGCCTTATTCAAGCCATAGATGACCTTGGCATGCAGCAAAATTTTGAATTTTCCGAGCATCCGTATGAAGTAAGAGAATTCCGCGCCCAGGAAAGCGATATTTGGACTCTTCTTTATTTCGTCTATTTTTTCTTGGTGGCCATGCCATGGCTCGTCTATATGGACGCCTCTCCTTACACCGGGAAAATCTTTTTGCTTATGTTTATGGGATTGGTCGTCAATCAAATGACGACCTTATTTTCTCTCATCAACAATATTCGCAGACAAGGGTTTATCGCGGGTTGGGGAAAATGGTGGGCCAGTAGAAGCCAGGACGCGGATGTCTGGGGATACGCTTCCAGCCGGTTGTTCCTGGGTCGGATCACAGGAGGAATGCATCCGAGCGCCAAATTCGACATTTCGGGCGGCAAATCCGCTTTCTACCCTCTCATCGTCATGTGGGCGGAGTTAAAGTCATTGATGACAAAAAAGGGAGAATTTTATGCCTCCCTTCGGGCCCCGCATCTTTTTCTTTATTCCGAACTTCTGGGTTTGTTTTTATTTGTCACCAATTTTGCCGCAATCTTTTATTTGGACGCCACCAGTGTTTTCTTGATGCTTCCCCTCTTGAGGTTCTCCGCCGGCGCGGCGTTCGGCGTGTTTATTCAGGCGCGCAAAAGAGGCCATGTGGTTGGAAAAAATGGATGGGGAGATGTGATGGCCCGGGGAGCGGGGGCGGTGGTCAGTTCTTTGGCGATGCTCCTGGTGGGTTATCTCCTTCAAGAAGGAGCCCTGGCGGGGGTTGGAACCTTTTGGGTCATGGTCGGAGGAATTGTGGCCGGGGGCACATTGCTTTTGTGGGCCTATATCAATCAATTGAACAAATGGGAAAAGGCCTATAAAGACACCCACAAGTTGGGTTATGCCAAAATGCAGAGGTTGGGTTCGGAGGCCTTAAGAAGTTTTTGGAATATTGTTTTTTGGGGCGGGTGGTTTATATTTACTCCGCTGGCGTCCAAATTCAAATTCATCCTGATTAGCGAGTCTATCGTTTTCACTCCCACTCAATTTTTCTTGGGGTTGAGCTTGGTCCTGCTCATTGTGTTTAGCTTTATTTTGGCGGGAAAGCTTGTGGGTATGCTGTATAGCCGAATCATTTCAAAACGACTGGCGGCCCTCAATTTAAAACTTCTCGAAATCGGAGAGTTAAAGCGGCAAGACCCGGGAGACGTGGGCGCGGTGGCTGTCTCGGCTCGCTTGCAAGGATTGCGGACCGGTATCTATGCAGATAAAAATGCCGAATCGTGGAAAAAGGCCATGGTGGGCCTGCGCCTAGCTGAAGCGGAAGTGGAGAAATTCCTGGGGAAGAAAAAAGAGACGGAACAATCTGAAACTTTAGCCATGGCGGGCGCATGGGGAATTTTAAAGAAATGGGGCATAAAAAATCTGCCCACCATGGGATGGATTGAAAATGGTTTGGTCGGACTTGCGGGGATGGGGCTATTGACTCTTCTTCTTCCCCAGGGGCCTCCGGGTTCGCTTATTAACGCCATTCAAAATTTCACTCATGTTTCCCTTTCACTCCTTTTAAACATTTCTCCCTTATGGCAAATTGTTTTGGCCACTTCGTTCAGTATCCTTGTTCTTCTCATTGGTATTTTTCTAGTCCATTATTTAACCGGGGTCGCTCGACAAACACAAAAGAAACCTGTCTTTGGATTTATCGCGTCGGTTAAAGCCACACATGTGGCGATGGTCAGCCTTATTTCAATTCCACTTTCTGCTCTGGGTCTCATGTTATCCTCATCTGTTTTGGGAATGGGAATTATTATCACTGGTGTTTTTGTGGGAGGATGGTTACATAGCCGCATCAATCAAAAACGGGCGGATCTCGAAATGTCACGAAGGCTTCCGGGCTTAATGGTGAGCCCCAATGAAGTCAAAGACATTCTCAACCAAAAAAAGAACGGGGTCCCACTCAAAGACATATACATAAACATTCTGCCGGTGAGTGATTTGGGAGTGAGGCAATTTGGGCTTCAGAGAGAAGTGGCTTTTATGCCTTGGCGAAGTATTTTAGCCGCCGATGAGGTGGCATTTGTCGATGTTGTCAAGATGGTCAGTCTTTCGGCATACAAAGATGTCAAATTCTTTTGGAAAACAAAGGAATGGGTTTCTTCCGGACCCATTAATTCAGAACAATCCCTTGAAAGAACCGCGGTATTTCTTAAGGCGGATAATTTTGAGGAATTAGAGGGGGAGATCCTGGCGGCGCTTAACAAATCGTATCTGGGGAAAAAGGAGGGTTTTATTCCCCAAATTACCCTCATTTTAAATTCTGCTCAATCCGCTTTTAAAAAAGAAATTCAAGAAAATTTTGGCGAAGTCAATATTTTGACGGAAAGAGACATTGTCGAGTCGAATGACGTTGTGGAATGGGTTCGTCAGAATTTGCTCGTGAACAGTGGCGAAACTCAAGCTTCAAAATTAAAAGTCTTTGTTCCAATGGGGGCGCATGTGCCCTCCAAATTTGTCGACGCCTTAGAAATCCTAAGCCAATCACCGGAGTATTCAAATCTGATTCGGATCATCGTCATGGAAGCAATGTTGTCAGATGGATGGGTCGCGGAAGGAGCCCCGGGACTTTTAAGAGAAATTATTGATTTTCGCGAATTGATGGGGGTCCAAGCTTAAACCCCTCCCCCCTCCGGGATTTTTAAGGTTTAAAAATGAAAAAAACCGCGCCCAAAAGGCACAAACCCGCCCATAAATAATTCCATGAGAAATGTTGGCGCATGTAGACCATTGAAAAAGGGACGAAAACCGAGAGTGTAATAACTTCTTGGAGAATCTTGAGCTGTCCTAGGTTCATCTGCTGAAAACCGATACGGTTGGCCGGAACCTGAAGCATATATTCAAAAAAGGCGATTCCCCAACTCAACAACGCGGCGGCAATCCAGGGCTTATTATTCAAATTCTTGAGATGCCCATACCACGCGAACGTCATAAACGCGTTTGAGCAAATCAGAAGAATGGTTGTTTTCCAAAAAATAGACATATTAAAAAATCACCCCTCCCGAATTTCCGGGAAGGGTGATTTTACAAGAAAAACAGGAATTACCACCGAGCGCACATTCGGACCATGGGGCCTTGCCTAAACAGGGAGTTTTCTGGAGTCATGAGTTGTTCATTGGACGCAAGTGTCCCTTTATTAAATCCATCCCCATAAATAAATGAGATG
>JAKLIS010000170.1 GCA_022709485.1 Elusimicrobiota bacterium
TAACAATTGTTTGAATGTAGGTCGATTGCTCCGTATAATTTCATTTGAGTCTTCCTCCTTGGGGTGTCGTTTGTTCTAGAGAACACAAACGATTTTATCCCTTGGAGGGGACTCCTAGATGATTATCAAGTCGCTACATGACTCATTTTTTTGTCCAAAAAAATGAGTCATGTAGCGACTTGACCCCTTCCCCCTGCTTTTTTGTTACACCAAATTTACAGGTTCTTAAGGGGAATTTAACCTGCCTTTCTTAAACTAATAACGCCTTCATAAATAAATTCAGTTGAAGGAGGGAAAACTTGTTTAAGAAAATTATCAGCGCCTTTCTGACATTCATCATCCTATTCACACAAATTATTTTCTCTCCACAGCTTGTCCAAAGTTTATACGCGCAAGGGCGGGCTCCCGCTTCAGGCTCTCGTCTCTTGGACAATTTCTGGGAAACTCGGAATATTCAATCTCTTCAAAACAAGACCGCGCTTGGAAAAACCGCCGGAATCAGAAACTCTTCTTCTCTCAAAGACGCCCGGTCCCAATTAAATGTTGTCCTCAAATCCCTTTCGCCATTTATGGCGGTCAAGGAAGTAAGTTTTCGTTCAGAAAATTCCCCATGCCTCTTTTTGCTTCAAGATGTCCATTCCAATGTCGGCGCGCAAAGAAATCTAGGCGAATCGTTAATCCAACTTCACGAAAGTTTCAAAGATAAAAAATTGGTTTTCGGCGCCGAGGCGGCGTCGGGTCCCTTCGATTTCGCTTCGTTAAGGCAATATCCTGACGAAAAATTAATCCGATCCATTGCCGACAGTCTTCTCAAAGAGGATTTAATTTCTTCTGTCTCGTGGTTTGGACTCTCCACCTCCAAGCCTCTTCCCACTATCGTCGGGGTCGATGACCCTGTTTTATACGTCAAAAATGTGAACGCTTTCCGGAAATCCGTTCATCTGCGGGAAAAGATGCAATTTAGTTTTGAGAATGGATTGAAGGCCCTTGAGACAACCAAAGTCGCTCTCCTTTCCAATGATTTGGCCGCTCTTTATGACAATTTCGCCTCTTTTGAAAATGGGACCTTATCCATCGCCGATTTCATTTCTGGGTTAAACAAATTCGTTTCCGTAAGCAAGTTCCCCAACCTTTGGAAATTTTCCGAAGCCTTAAAGCTTGAGAAGAAATTAAATCAGGAATTGGCTGAGAGGGAGAAGGCCCAACTTCTTAATTCCTTTGCCAGATCTGACAAAGAAAGCATTGAGGCGTTTTTAAATTTAAATCTCTCGTATCAATCCGGGCAAATTAATTCGGTTCATTTCTATCAAAAACTTTTAACTCTGATAAAAGAAAGCGGTATTGATCTGGGACGTTATCCCCACTTGAGCGCCTTCATTCAATATTTTAATTTGGCCGACTCTATTTCTCAAGAACGGTTATTCGCGGAACTCCGGCAGGCGGGGAATAAGGCCGTTCAAATACTGGCCAAGACACTTGCCCAAAAGGAGTTTTTCAACACTTTTCGGCGGCTTACTCTTTCCCGGAAATTAGCCAATTTTGAGTTGACATCGGATGAGTGGGCGGAATACCAGGAAATAGTTCCCAGTTCCCAGTTCCCGGTTCCCGGTGATACCAATTTGGTTTCCTTTGAAGATTTTTATCGGTTCGCCAAAGCGAGAGACCGCGCTTTAAGTGAAAACCTGAACAAAGCGATCAAGGATAATCATGCGAAGTACGGGGTTTTGGTAGCGGGCGGGTTTCACTCGGACGGCCTGGTAAAGTATTTTAAAAATCAGAATTTTTCAGTTGTTGTTTTATCTCCAAAGTTTTCATTAGGGGATTCCGGAAAGGGGAATGAATATCTGGATATTTTTGTCCGGGAAAAAACGCCGCTTTCCCAAATCTTTTATGGTGAAAAACTTACGATTGGCGCCGCCAACCGCTTGATTGGAGCTCCGGACTCGATCCTAGGTCACACGGAAAAAACGGCCCTTCCTTTTTTCACCCTTCTATTGGCAGGGGATGCGGCTCAAACCGGTTTCAATATAGTGAAAGCCGCCGCCATTCAGGCTGCAACCCGCGGAAGAGCGGTTCTTGTTTACGTTAAAGACAATGTGGCTCGCATTCAAACAAAAGCCAGTGATATCTTGGTGGGATTGTCTTCTCGGGTGAAGGGAACTGAGCTCCCGGATGTGAATGGGAAGAGTCAGTCTTATGTTTTGGTCCCCGCGATTGTATCCCTTACTGCCTTAATTGTGGCCGCCTTGGGCGCCATTTTTTATTTTAATCCCAACCTCACCATTATCCTGGTTAAATCGATTGCGAGTTTTCAATTCACTCCAGGTCTCGCCATCAAAATATCTCTGGGCATCTGTTTGGGGATTGTGGGTATGGTTTTATCCCAGGGGTCCGGCCAAGGGCAGAGATCCCATCCATCCTTGGTTCATATGGAGTCTCCCGGTCAGCTTTGGGAAAAGCTGAAGGACCCAAATACCCTGCAGAGGCTGTTGGCATCATATTCCGACAGAGACGCTCGAGAAGCTATTGAACAAAAGATTTGGGAATATTTCCTGACCCATTCTTCGGAAGAATTGGCGAAAGATTTTTCTGAAATGAGCGCTGAAACAGCGGCGTGGGTTATTCAAAATCCCCATATTCTTAAATCTTCCAATCGATGGGCCAAGCCCAAACAAATTCTTAATTTAATCCCCTTCGGAGGTTTAAAGAACGGGCTTTTACAAATCCTCACAAGAAATAAAGTCTTGTTGAAATTTACCAATGCGCGTGTTCGGATTTCCGCCTATGTTTCCAGTGAGATTCGTGGTTTTTTTCACACCGGTGGCATTGGTGATGTGGGAGAAGCCCAACCCAAAACCCTCTGGGGGTTTGGTCATAAGGTGGCTCAATTTCTTCCTTTTTATCAAGGGGTGGGAATTGAAAAACGGCTGGCGGCCAGTCAACTTGAAGCTCGCCGTTTGGGGGAATTTGAAATTCCGATGAATGGCAGCCATGAAATGGCCGAGTTGTTCTGGGTGGAGAGAAAAGATGGCCCTCCCGTGGTTTTGGTTAAAAACGATAAGTTTTTTGGTGCTGAAAAATTTGGGTACCCGCTGGATGCCGATGGCAATCTGGATAAATCACAACCTTTAAATCCCTACTTCTTCCGTATTGTCCGAGGAAACGAGTTATATACCCCCGGAGAGGCCATGGCCCTTGAACGCTTTATTTTTTATCAGAAAGCGGTTCTCATCGGAATGATGCGGCTGGGGAAGATGGGGAAGATGGGGAAAATGGATGTTCCCGAGGTTCTCCATTTGAATGACTGGCAAGCCATGTTGGTCGCTCCTTGGCTTTTGTATCTAAAGACAACCTCCCCGGAACAATTTCTAAAAGACCAAAGCCTTCCTGAAAACGAACATATGAGAGCAATGAGTGTGGATTTATTTAGAGGCCTCAAGGAGTTTTATAAAAACACTGTTCCCCTTGGCACTGTCCACAATGCCGCCTTCCAGGGACTTTTCTCCGATGATTCTCTCTATTTTCATTTCAAAGACCATGTCGTTCCCTTCTCCTTGGAACTCTTTCGTTATTTGGGTCTCCCCATGAATCCCTTTTATGTTCCAGACGGGAAATTTAGTTTGGAATATTTCCAGCAGTTTAATTTTCTCTTGGGAATTCAGTCTGCCGCTCATGTTTATACCGTGAGTAAGAAACACGTTGAAGAACTCCTCGTGCCCCAAGAAGAAGGTGGATATGGATATATCACCCGAGCATTTCAAAGATTGTTCGGAGAAGGTCGCTTTTCCGGAGTTCAAAATGGAATTTGGTTCGATAAAGCCCCATCAATTTTAAACGGAATAAAAAATTATGACGTAACCAATTATTCCGATATTAAACCGTTGAATAAAGAAGATCTCCTCAAGAGCGTGGGGTTTAGCGGACGCATTAATCTCAACCATCCAGCCATTGGTATGGTAGGAAGGATGGAAGATGCCAAGGGGTTCGATCTTTTGGAACAGGCCATCCGTCAAAATCTCGCCAAACGCCCCAACCTATACATTGTGGTCTTAGGGACCGGCAAAACCGTTTATCATAAACTGTATAAAAAGTTGGAAAAAGAATTTCCAGATAACGTTCGGGTCGTCCTCAAATTTGATCCTCTTCTCGCCAACAAAATTTTTGCCGGGGTCGATATCGGAGTTGTTTGTTCTAAATATGAACCCTCGGGCCTCGTCCAATTTTATTTCTTGAAATGTGGAACGCCCGTTGTTGGGTCCCCCGTGGGTGGGATAGTGAAGGTGATAGATCGATATAAAGACCCTGAGCATGCGACGGGTTTCATCATGGACCAAATCACGGCCCAAGACCTGGAAACACAACTTAATTTGGCGATATCGGGATTCGAAAAAAGG
>JAKLIS010000171.1 GCA_022709485.1 Elusimicrobiota bacterium
GTGGAGAAAAGGAGGACAACCAAATAAAAACCTGCGAACATAAAAACAAGCTTTTCGGTTAAATGGAGATGATATCGTCCATTTGAAAAGTATCCGCCAAGCAATTTAAAGAAAAAAAGGTATCCCAAACCCGATATAACAAAACCCATTAAAAACGCCCATCGAGATGTTAGGAAACTTAATCCTGTCGCCAACAACAATGCTAAAAGATGGACAGAAAAATCCTGACCCACTGTTTCACGAGGATTTTTGGGAGGAAAACGATTCCACAGGCCAAGACGACGGGCAATAACCGGAAAATTAATTATATAAAGGGCAAATCCGATTACTTTGACATAATCAACTATCGGAAGTTGTTGGAAGCCGAACCGGCTCAAAACATAAGAACCGAGGAAAATAATTGAAAGAATGGAGAAATAAAAATATTCGTGGATGGCCATAAGTTTAATGAATAAGATCGTCGAGCATTATATCAACAGAATTTCACTCTTCATTCACTGGTAGGGTAAAAATGAAAGCTCCAATTTCATCCAGACTTTTTATCTGGGCGATTGCCATGGCGACCTGCTTGGCTGTCGGATGTTTTCGCAATCCGGCGACGAAAAAGATGCAAACCCGGCTGCTTTCTTACGCCTCAGAACGCAAGATTGGCGAAGAAACCAAGAAAAAAATTCTTGAGGAATACAAGGTCTATGAAAGCACGGCTGTCACGGGATACGTGGATAAAATCGGGCAGAAATTGGCTTACCTTTCTGATCGCCCCACGGTCCAATATGAGTTTTTGGTTGTCGACAGCGATCTCGTAAACGCCTTTGCCGTTCCCGGCGGCTTTATTTTTGTGACCCGGGGTTTGCTTGAAAACGTGGGAGACGAGGCGGAGCTCGCCATGGTTTTGGCCCATGAAATCTCCCATATTACGGCGTATCACGGCGTCCAAATGATCCAAAAAGAGATGGGTCAAAACGCCCTCACGATTCTGGGAACTATCGGAGCGGCCTTTACCATGGGACCCGAAGCCATGCTCATGGTGGCCAATACCGCGGATCTCTTCTCAGCCCTTTACCTTTTGGGCTATAGCCGTGAACATGAAAAGGAAGCGGATTACTTGGGCCTTCAATATATTTTACGGGCGGGATACGACCCTCGGGCCTCTTTAACCTTCTTGAAGAAACTTGAATCGGACAACGACAAAGCGCAAGGTTGGGATCTTTATTTCCGAACCCATCCTCCCATCCCAGAAAGAATAAAGATCATTGAAGGAATGGTGGGAAAAGGCGACCGGGATGAGTCCAAGTCAAATAGGGATGAGTTCGAAAGAATTCAGGCCCTTCTTCCCCGCGTGAAAACCGAGGAACGGGGAGTGATTGTCGGCCAAAGATATATCAATCCCGCTCATGAGTTGGTTTTGAACGTCCCGGCCAACTGGAAATTCACTTTTTCTCATCCCCAGGCCTTGGTCTCTTTCGAAACCCTCGATGAAAAAGGATTGGGACTGCTCATCGTGGTTGAGTTGAGCTCCATGACCACTTCGGCTGAAGAGTTGGCTTACCGGTACACCAAAGACAACGGGTTTCGATTTGTGGCCGGACGCAACGTCCTATACGCGGCGGGGTATGGATTTATCGGTCAGTATCAAGGCGGGTCGCCGAAAGGAGAATTTATGGATATCCGCCTTTACGCCACCATCAGGCGGGGAAAAGGGTATATCTTAGTTTGTGAAGTTCCCTTCGATAAATTGGCCAATTACATTTTGGACTTGGAAAGCATTTTAAGAGCCCTCCAATTTTCACGGTCGAAAGATCATTCCACCCGGTAATATTTTTTATACCAAACCGCGAACTGGCGGATTCCCTCTTCTAAACCGGTCTTCGGCTCAAAACCCAGCATCCGGCGGGATTTTTCAATGTCGGCGAATGTTTCCGGGACGTCCCCCGGCTGAAGGGGCCCCAAGCGTTTGACCGCGGGGCGATCCAATTCCTTTTCCAAACAGCTCACGAAACATTCCAATTCTACGCTTTGTGAGTTTCCGAGATTAAATATTTCGAAACCATAATTTTTTTCAAGCGCGCTTAAAACACCGGGAACGACATCCGCGATATAAGTGAAATCCCGTTTCATTTTTCCAAAGTTATAAAGCTCGATGGGGGATCCCTCGAGAATGGCGCGCGTGAATTTAAAATAAGCCATGTCGGGACGCCCCCAAGGACCGTAGACCGTGAAAAACCGAAGACCGGTGCAATTAATGCCGTAAAGGTGATGGTAGGTATGAGCCAAGAGTTCATTGTAGCGCTTGGTGGCCGCGTACAAAGACACCGGGTGATCCACGTCGTCCTCAACTGAAAATGGGATTTTTTTATTGGCGCCATAAACGGAGGACGACGAAGCGAAAATAAATGATTTTATTCCGTGAACGCGGCAGAGCTCCAGCAGGTTTAATGTTCCCAAGTTATTGGCGGTTTCATAAACAAACGGATTTTGGAGGGAATACCGAACGCCCGCTTGGGCGGCGATATGGCAAACTTGGTCGATTTTATTTTCAATGAAAATTTTCTCTAAAGCGGCGTAGTTGGCCAAGTCGCTTTCATAAACGCGGGTTTCTGGATTGAATTCTTTAAGGCGGGCTCGCTTCAAGCCGACGTCATAATAATCATTAAAATTATCAATCCCGATGACCTCGTGACCTTCCTTCTGAAGGGCCAATGCGGCTTGAGACCCGATAAAACCGGCGATCCCCGTCACCAGAATGTTTTTCATCGGAGAAACAATAAAGGTGCCGGTGCTGGAAGATTGGGAGTTGGCCTGTCTTCCCGTGATGTCTTTGCACGGGATCTATGCATGGATGCCGAGCAGAAAATTCTCGGCATGACGATACCTGCCGTGGCCCTTTTTAGCGGGGTGGGGCCAACTTGCAATCTTGCAGCACCGGCGCCTTTATTGGACGGTAAAGGATTTGAACCTTTGACCCCCGCCTTGTAAGGGCGGTGCTCTGCCGCTGAGCTAACCGTCCGATTGGTTTTTAATTTCGACAATTTCCCAAAAACCTCCGGGCTGGGTTAAGGTTGGAGACGATCCAGTTACCAGAAAACGCTCCAGCCGGACAGATTCCTGGTTTTGAGCGAAGAAAACCCAGTGGACCCTTTGTAATTCGCCGAATATTTCTTCATTTGAACCCGCTGAGGCCTTTTCTAACCTGAAAACCTCGAATAAATTAAATTTTTTAACCAGCTTGTTATGCAAAAACGTCTGTCGGTGAGGTCTATTATTGCATCTCCATCCGAGTTTGTATACTTTACAAAACGCATTTCAATCAAAAATCTTTTTTTAGCGGAGAGCCACCGTCAATTTTTTAACCGCCTTTGTAAATAAACTCACAGTCTGGAAGCCCGGATTTTTTTGTCTGGCAAAAGAGGCGGCTTTGATGGGTGTTTTTTGGCTTTTGGCTGAGGGGCCTTTTTTTAACACCACCAGTTTTCAGAGAGGTTTGTCTTTATTGGCAATGGGATTGTTGCTGTTTTTTATTAATAAATTTATTTCCCCCATCGATCGCCAGTTTCCCTCCCCGCTAAAAAAAATCCTTCCAATTATCGCGGTGATATTTTTTCTGTTCCGAGTCTGGACGATCGCGGCCGCCCCCTCTCCAGGTAAGTCCACCGATATCGGTACCACGACCGCGCATGCGGGACAACTATTTTTGTCGCATATAAATCCTTACCATTTCGGCGTTGATCCTCATCCGGAAATAAGATCCACGCTGTTCACTTTTGACGGTTTTAAATATATGCCCCTTATGTTTATGACCTATCTCCCCGCCACCCATTTTTTCGGGATTACCGGGATCCGCGTCACCAATGTCCTTCTTTTTATACTTACCTCTTTGGGAATTTTTCTGACGGCCCGAAAATTCAATGGAAGCGGCGGAGGGTGGATGGGGATCCTCTTTTTTGCCTCTTTGCCGACAGTGGGAAACCAACTCATCTTGGGCACGACGGACCTTGCCGTCCTCGTTCCATTTTTCGCGGCCGTCATTTTTTTCGAAAAAAATCAATTTTTAAAAGGCCTCATGGCCGGCTTTTCGATTTCTTTTAAGCTCTTTCCCGGCCTTGTTTTCGGCGCGGGGCTAATTCCCGCCGAAAAAAAAGTGAATTATTTCTTGGGGATTTACCTTGGGCTTATTCCCTCAATTTTTTACTTCTTTTGGAATCCAATGAGCTTTATTGGGAATATTTTGGTGTATCCCTTTGTTCGGCCATCCAATTTCTCACATTGGCTTTCAACTTATTCTTCCTATCAAAACGCTGTTTTCGTCCTTTGCGTTGGGATATCGGTCATCATCATCGGTTGGATGGTGCTAAAGCCC
>JAKLIS010000172.1 GCA_022709485.1 Elusimicrobiota bacterium
CAAAACCAATACGTTGGGGGGGGCGGTGATGCTGGAGGGGATTGTTCGTCACCGGGCTCAATTAAAAAAAGTGGTAGTGGCGTCATCGATGTCCATTTATGGCGAAGGCCGATATGAATGTCAGAGATGCGGCGCGGTTTCGCCTCAACTTCGCGAGGAAGAACAAATGAAGGAAAACAAATGGGAGTTATTTTGCCCCCATTGCCAGGCTATTTTGACACCGGCGGCCACCAACGAAGAAAAACCTCTTTTCCCAACTTCCATTTATGCGGTGACCAAAAGAGACCATGAAGAATGTTTCTTATCCGTTGGCCGGGCTTACGCCGTTCCCACCGCCGCGCTTCGGTTTTTTAATGTTTACGGGCCCGAGCAGGCTTTGTCTAACCCCTATACGGGGGTGGCGGCCATTTTCTCGAGCCGGCTTTTGAACGGGAATTCGCCGTTGGTTTTTGAAGATGGCCATCAAAGCCGGGATTTTATTCATGTGAGCGATATCGTGGCGGGCTGCATCCTCGCCCTTGAGCATGAAAGCTCCGCCGGCGAAGTTTTTAACGTGGGGACGGGAAAATCAACTTCTATATTACAGCTGGCAGATTTGATCGCCCGGCATTTGAAATTGGATATTCATCCGACCATTTTGAATAAATTCCGCGCGGGCGACGTTCGCCATTGTTATTCGGATATTTCCAAAATTCAGAAAAAATTGGGATATGAGCCGAGGATCCCTCTTGAAAAGGGAGTTGAGGACCTTGTGGAGTGGGTGAGAGTCCAAACGGCCAGCGATAAAGTGGATACGGCCGTCAAAGAACTCCATAAGATGAATCTGGTTAAGTAACTTGACTGAAATTTCCGCCGATAACAATTCTGTTCATTTTCGATTATCCATCCCCGAATTTTTAAAAAGTCCCTGGGTTATTTTCTTTGCGGCTGTTGTGGTCCGGCTCATTCTTATTTGGAAGGGGCCGGAACCGGCCCATGATGACGGGGCTTACATGACGGCGGTCCTCCGTTATTTTAACGGACAAGGGCTCACTTATCTTTCTGAAATCTGGGGTCCTGAAAAACTTCTTTATTCTTGGCTTCCGCCGGGTTATGGAATTCTCGTCATTCTTTATTTCAAAATTTTTTCGGTCGGATTTTCTCTTTTTCCCCTCAGACTTTTCATAACGCTTCTGGGGTGTTTTAGCTGTCTCCTCCTTTACTTTATTGGAAAAGATCTCAGAGGTAAGAACTTCGGTTTGCTCGCGGGATATGGCTTGGCCTTTTATCCGCCCATGGCATTGGATTCCACGGCCATCAATCCGCATCCCATCGCCATATTCATGTTTTTGGTCATGGTTTTTCTTCTTCTTTTATCTCGGGGGAAATGGGGAAAGTCTCTTATTTTTCTGGCTGGGATAGCCGCGGGCGCAACCGCCTTGACTCGAGGTGAATACTTCACCGCGAATTTGTGGATTGTCCTTTGGCTGGTCTTTATTCGGCGGACGGGTGTACAACCGGCCTCTTTCTGGCGATGGCCATCCAAAAAAGACCTTTTGGCCGGGGCCATGGCCGGTTTCGTTTTTTTGGCCGGACTTGCTTTTATAATGAGTCCTTGGGTTATTCGAAACTGGAGGATTCATCACAAGTTAATCCTGCTTTCCACAAACTACGGGGACAACATATATTTCCCCTTTAATCCGGCATACAATTTTTCGGGGAACTCAAATTATTACCAAATGGACCAACTGAGAACCGCGACCAAGAACATGAGTGAAACGGAGATGGCCCAATATTTGGCGAATAAAGCGTTCACCTTTATCAAGGAAAACCCGGGAAAATCTTTTAAAACCATTGTTTTTAATTTTCTCCATTTTTGGCGCCCTTGGTTATCCTTGGAAAAATATTCACTTTCTAAATCTTTGTTCTACACCGCTTGTTACCTGCCGCTGTTTATTCTTTTTCTTATCGGATTGTTCCATGTCAAATGGAGAGGAGATTCCGCCTGGCTTCTTTTCGGAGGAATCATTTTGATTAAAAATCTCTCTCATATTTTCTTCTATATTATTGTGAGATTTCGAGAGACTCTGGTTCCTTACATTATCCTGTTTGCCGTGGCGGGATTGATTTGGCTTTTGAGGAAAAATATCAAAAGGCCGGGGAGACACTAAGATCGTAATTGCTGTGGCTTCGACCAAAGAAGAAAAATGGGTTTTCAAAAAATTGTGGGAGACCTATCGGGCCCAATCCCTGGGAGCCGCATTGTGGGTCGCGGTTCGATGGTTATATGGTCCTTTTGTGGAATTTGCCCGTCTTCTCCCCGATAGGGGCCTCATGGCTGATTTTGGCTGTGGAAAGGGGGTGTTCGCCAATGTCGTCTCGTTTATCCACCCAGAGTTAAACATCGAAGGCTTTGATCAAAATCGACTTGCTGTTAAGGTGGCCGTTCGGACCCAGGGAATTCGCGAAAATATAAAATTTCAGGAGTTTGATCTGAGAAAGGCCCTCCCGGCCGAGAAATATGACGCTGTATCCATGGTGGATGTGCTTCACCATGTTCCTCGGGATAATCAGAAAAGCGTTATTGAGAACGCGTGGCAGGCTTTGAAGCCGGGTGGAATATTTCTCATGGTTGATATTGACGATCGGCCGCGCTGGATGGCGTGGACCAACTATCTTCATGATTCCATACAGATGAACCGTCCCTATCTAGTGAAAAGAAAAGATTTGATGGACATGTTGACGTCGTGCGGGTTTGTCATTCAAAAACAAAGGGCATCCCGGTCTCTTTATGTGCCGCATATCGCCTTTTTGGCGGTGAAAGGATGACGGTATGACGGCTAAAAGTTTAGGGGGAAATAAAAGTGTACCAGAATAAATCGGTGGGAATTGTTTTTCCGGCGTATAACGAAGAAAAGGGCATTAGCGCTGCCGTTCAAGGATTTTTAAACCTTCCCGTGGTGGATAAGGTTTACGTCATCGACAATAATTCCAAAGACAACACCGCCGCTTTGGCGCGGGCCGCAGGGGGGATCGTGATCACGGAGACCCGCCAGGGGTATGGATGGGCTCTTCGAAGGGGTTTAAAAGAAGCCGACACCGACTACATCGTTTTGTGCGAGCCGGATGGAACCTTTGTTGCCGAAGATATCTATAAACTCCTCAGTTATTCTGAGGATTTCATGATGGTGATGGGGACGCGCACCGCGCCGGAGTTGATTTGGCGTCAGGCCAATATGGGACATTTTTTAAGAATCGGGAATCTTTTGGTGGCCAAAGCCTTGGCGGTTCTGTTCAACGGGCCTTTTTTGAGTGATTGCGGGTGCACCTTTCGTTTGGTTCATCGATCCCTCGCTGAGCGTCTGAATCCGTTTTTGAATGTGGGAGCCTCTCATTTTTTGCCGGAGATGGTCATTTTGAGCCTGCTTTTGCCCGTTCCCGTGATTGAGATACCCCTCAATTACCGGGGCCGCGTGGGAGAATCTAAAATCACCGGCAGCCTGAAGGGCGTTTTTGTCACGGGGTTCAATATGGTGAGAATCATTCTCTGGTACCGGATTCGAGGATGGTTTGGTTTGACCAAGGAGATTCGAAAAAATCCTCCGCTCAATTTGAAGAAACACGATGAGAGAATTAGCGAAGTGGTGAAATAGACTTAATTCGATTTCTTAAATCCTCGCCCCATTGAGCAAGAACTTAAGAAAATAATAGCAATCGTAGAAAAACTCCCCTGTTTTAAGGCCATGTCGCAGCCGGCGATAGTAAAAAGACGGGTTGGTCAAAATCATTTTGTGATAGGCCGCGTTGTAATACTTCTCGATCGTCTCCCAAGATAAATTCGGATGTTTGTACATCTGCTTCGGCTTATAGACGTTGTATTTATCCCAGTCGAAATCCCCCAAAAGCTTTTTGCTCTTGAGCTCGTTGTACATGGGGGTTCCCGGAAAAGGAATCGCGATGGAGATCTTTAAAACGTCAACGGGCAGTTTTTTCCCCAATTCGATGGTTTTTGACATGGACTGTTCAGTGTCCTGAAGGAGGCCCACCATAAAGAAGCCGAACACGTCGATTCCGGCTTTCCGGCACATGCCCACCACTTTTTCCGCCATTTCCACTGTGGCCCGGCCGCCTTTCCCGGCTTCTTTCAAGACCCTGTCGTCGCCGGATTCAAATCCAAACGCCACCTTATAGCACCCGGCTTTCCTCATGAGATTAAAGAGCTCCTGATCTCCGGCGTCCACGCGAATCCCATTGGAGCAGGTCCATAATATGTCCCATTTTTTTCGAATGATTCCTTCGCAGATGGCTTTGGCGCGCGGGACGTCGGTCGTAAAAATATCATCCACCAAATAAAGTTCTCGAAAACCCATTTT
>JAKLIS010000173.1 GCA_022709485.1 Elusimicrobiota bacterium
GCGTCCACGATAAATTGAGCAATCAACTTCATTTCTTTGGCTTTCATGCCGCGTGTAGTGACAGCGGGGGTCCCGATTCGAATTCCCGACGCCACAAACGGCTTTTCCGGATCGAAGGGTATCGCATTCTTGTTGACGGTGATGCCGGCTTTTCCGAGAACGTCCTGGGCATCCTTTCCCGTGATGCTTTTGGATCTCAAATCCACTAAAAACATATGGCAGTCCGTTCCTCCGGCCACGATCCGAAGCCCTTTTTTGGAGAGTTCATCGGAGATGACTTTGGCATTTTCCATAATCTGTTTTTGATATTTTTTGAACGCGGGTTTTAAGGCCTCTCCAAATGCCACCGCTTTCGCAGCGATGACATGCATAAGAGGCCCGCCCTGGCCGCCCGGAAAAATGGCTTTGTCGATATCTTTAACGTATTTTTCCCGGCACAAAATGAGCCCTCCGCGCGGACCCCGCAACGTCTTGTGGGTGGTCGTGGTCACCACGTCGGCGAATGGGACGGGGGAGGGATAGAGTCCCGCCGCGACCAGTCCGGCGTAATGTGCGATATCGGTCATCAAATAGGCGCCCACCGAATCCGCCACCCGTCTAAAAAAAGCCCAGTCGAAAATTCTTGAGTAAGCGGATGCGCCCACGCAAAATAATTTTGGCTTATGCTGTTGGGCCAGTGCCTCCACTTGCTCATAATCAATCAGTTCCGTTTTTTCCGACACGCCAAAACCCACCACGTTGAAATATTTGCCCGAGAAATTAAGCGGGTGGCCGTGAGACAGATGGCCCCCGTGAGCAAGCTGAAGTCCCAAAATGGTGTCCCCAGGATTTAAAAGAGCCATGAGAACGGCGATGTTGGCTTGCGTTCCGGAATGGGCCTGCACATTGGCGTGTTCGGATCCAAATAATTTTTTCGCCCGTTCAATGGCCAATTCCTCCACAACATCAACACATTCGCACCCGCCGTAATACCGTTTTCCGGGATATCCTTCCGCATATTTATTGGTCATCACGCAGCCCTGGGCCTCCATGACCGCTTCGGAGGTGAAATTCTCAGAGGCAATCAACTCCACGCCGTCTTGCTGCCGATGAACCTCATCGATAATCGCTTTGTAAACCTTCGGATCTTGTTTTTTAATGGACGTGTACACTTTTCCCTCCGTTTAATTTTTGAAATTTATGAATTTTTGAAAATTTATCTATTTTTCAGGCGATCCAATACTTTAACAAGAGCCTCTTTAATTTCAGAAAGCGTTCGCCGATAAACATCTTTGGATTGCCCGAAGGGATCTGAAATCTCTTTATCGTCCCCTGGAATGCCGGCGTATTCCTTTAAAAGAAACACTTTGTTTTTTAACTCTGGAAACCGGGCCAATACCGCCGCCTTGTGGCCCTCCTCCATGACCAGGATAATGTCGGCGGAGGTCATTCTATCTTGAGTGAGCCCTCGAGGGGAATGAACAATTTTTTCAACTCCCTCCTGTTCCAGGGCCCATTTCATTTCAAAGGGGGTGGAAAGCCATGCGGCGGGCGACACCCCCGCGGAATCCACCTGTATTTCAGAAAGGCCCGCGTCGGCGAGCATTTTCCTGAAAAGGTGCTCTGCCATAGGACTTCGGCAAGTATTCCCCGTGCAAACAAATAAGATTTTCATCGCTTTTCTTGATGGGAATGATTGGAATGAATGGAATCCAAAAGCTTCGCTTTGGGAATAAATCCTTCCCGCAAAACCGTAAACGGAAAATGGGAGGCGTCCACCACGGAAGATTCCACACCCAAAGAACAAGGCCCTCCGTCAACGATGGCGTCCACTTTTCCCAAAAACTTTTTGATGACGTCGTCTCCGGACTTGAATGGTTTTTGACCGGAAATGTTGGCGCTTGTCACCGCCAATGGAACATGAAAGGCGTCCAGGATTTGTTTCACGGCGCCGTGGTCCGGAACCCGAACAGCAATGGTGTCTTTTCCTCTTGAAGCCACCATGGCCAAAGAAGCCGTCTTTAAAACGAGGGTGAGAGGGCCAGGCCAGAATCTTCTCATGAGATGGTGGGCTTCTTTGGGGACATCTTTGGCCACAAAATGAAGCTGTCTTGCTTCCCCCAAAAATATGGGAAGAGGTTTTTTATAGCTGCGTCCTTTAAGTTGGTAAATGCGATGAACGGCATCCTGGTTAAAAGCGTTGGCGGCCATCCCGTAAACCGTTTCTGTGGGGAATATGACCACGCCGCCCCCCTTAAGAACATCGATTATTCTCCCCAGAGAATCTTCGGTGAGATGGTTTTTAACTGGAATAACAACGGTGGTAATCTTTTTTTTTGATGAATGAGGCATAGGGATTTTTAGCTTGGAATCCATGCCACCCCAGGGATGACACGGGCGTTAGGTTCGATATCCAGCGTTAATTCCGACGTACTGACCGGTAAAATCACATGTGCGGTATTGAGATTTCTTATGGCCGAGCCCCAAATTGACTCGGATTGTGATTCGCTTATTTCGCATGTACCGAATGACGTCTTGTTCAGAAAAAGGATGTTCGCCTCCCGCTTTGCAGACCAAGGTGTCCCCAATCCAAATTTTGACCTTGCGGGGTTCGAAAGGAACCCCCGACCGTCCCATGGCCGCGATAATGCGGCCCCAATTGGGGTCGGCGCCATGAACAGCGGTCTTGACCAAAGGAGAGGAGGCGATGACGGAGCCCATGGTCCGGGCGGATTGTTCGGATCGCGCGCCTTCCACGAAAATTTGGACGAGGCGGCTCGCCCCTTCGCCATCGAGTGCGATGAGATCAGTCAGCTGATCGCACACTTTATGCAGGGCATCACGGAATATATGGTAATTCTTTGTTCGGCGGCCTTTGATCTCAACGGCGCCGGAAGCGCCGTTGGCCATGACGGCCATAAAGTCGTTTGTGGATGTGTCTCCGTCGATACTAACGCAGTTGAACGTTTTGTCGGCCACCCATTCCAGGGCCCATTGAAGCGGAATGGATTTAATGGAGGCATCCGTCAATATAAACGAAAGCATGGTGGCATGCAGTTCGCCGTGAGGCCCTCGGAGGACGGGATGAATCATCCCTGACCCTTTGCAGCAACCCCAAATCGTGACCGGCACACCATCCAAATGGAATTTCATCGAGGCGATTTTTGGAAAGGTATCGGTGGTCATAATGGCTTCCGCAGCGAGGGCGCCTTGAGAAACTGTCTCTGCTTTGAGCCTATTAACCAGCATTCCCAAGCCTTTCTTGTAATTTTTAAGTTTAAGGCGAGGCCCAATCACTCCTGTGGATGATAGCCATATTTGGTTTTTTGGAAACCTAAGGCTTTGCGCGGCCCATTCGGCCGTCAAAACAGCGTCTTTATAGCCTTGATGCCCGGTGGCGGCGTTGGCGCTTCCCGAATTGACCAGCATGGCGCGAACCAGTCCCCGGGTTTCGAGAAGATTATTTTGGGTGACCACCACCGGGGCAGCTTTGACCCGGTTGGATGTAAACATGGCGGCACCATGCGCTGGGAAATGGGACACAAATAAAGCCATATCCTTTTTCCCTTTCTTATAGGAAACCCCGGCGGAAACGCCCGAGGCTGAAAAGCCCAACGGCCAATGATGTTGCTTCATAAGTGTTGTTAAGAGTTAATTATCTTTCGTCCACGTATGGAGACATGTGGTTGGATCGGAAATTCCCATGTCCGCGGTGATTGTTGTTGTGATTGTTTTGATGATGGTGATTGTGATTCCCCTTCTTTCTATTTTTCCGAAGGCGAAATTTTACCTGACGCCGGCAATCCGGGCATCTTTTTGGATCTGAAAATCCTTTTGTTTTAAAAAACCGCTGTTCACCGGCATCAAAGACGAACTCTCCCTCACAATCCTCGCAAATGAGAACCCGGTCACCGGCTTTAAGGCTGGAGACCCTTTTTCCGAAACCAAATATCTTCTTTATTACATCTAAAAAACTCATTTAAGACTCCTTTTATTCTCATCGGGATCACCTAAGGCCTTCCGTTTCGGACAAGCCGCAGCACACGTTCATGTTTTGAACGGCTTGAGACGCCGCGCCCTTTCCCAGGTTATCTATCGCGGCCAGCACGATCACTCGGTTCATTCGCTGGTCTTGCGCAATCCCGATGTCACAATAGTTAGAATGATTGACGTTCTTGGTCTGAGGAACCTCTCCTAAAGGGAGGACCCGAACAAAAGGTTCTCCCAAATAGAACTCGGCAAACGTCGAACGAATTTCGCCTAAACTCATGGGCTTTTTTAAAGTCCCATACAGCACAGATAGAATGCCCCGGGTCATAGGAACCAGATGGGGCGTAAAAGTCA
>JAKLIS010000174.1 GCA_022709485.1 Elusimicrobiota bacterium
AAGGAATTCCCCCTGCGAGATTGGCGGCCTGGGGATTTGGGGAAAATCGACCCATTGCCGATAATAAGTTGAAATCGGGACGCGCTCAAAATAGGCGGATTCAAATCATCGTTTTTAAGAAGGGGAAGGGGGAGGACTAATGGCGGGAGAAAAAATACTGGTTGTGGATGATGATGAACAGGTCGCGGCGTATGTGCGGCTTGCCTGCACATTGAGTGGTTTCCAAGTGGAAGTATTGCATGATGGCCGGGGTGCCTTTAAAAAAGCGTTGGAAATGGTACCTGACGCCATTGTTTTAGATTTGAAACTCCCTGGGACGAACGGATTTCGGATTTGTGAAGAACTTCGACGGGAGTCCCGCACAAGGGCCATCCCTATTATTGTGGTCAGCGGGTCATGGAAAAACGCCGAAGACCGGATTCGGTCGCTTGAAGCGGGGGCCGATGATTTTTTAACCAAACCTTTTGACGCCCAGGAATTGGTGGCGCGCATCAATCGGATGCTTCAAAGGAAAAAAGTGGATATGGGCCACAATCCATTGACAGGCCTTCCCGGGAATTTGGCCATTGAAGAGGAATCCCGACGGCGATTGGCCAATAGTCAAAACATCTCATTTGCCTACATCGACTTGGATAATTTCAAGGCGTACAACGATGTATATGGGGTTAAACAGGGAGACAAGGTTATTCGGCTATTGGCGGATCTTCTCACTGAAGCGGTGAAACGGTGGGGCAATCCAAATGATTTTGTGGGGCATATCGGCGGAGATGATTTTATGGTGATTACCTCCCCTGAAAAATCCGAAACCATCTTTAATTGGGTGGCAGGCCGGTTTGACGAAAGAATCAAAGCCTACTATTCAGATTCCGATTTGAAAGCGGGATATATTACCGCTAAAGATCGCCAAGGCAATATCCGCACGTTTAAATTTGTTTCCGCTTCGATTGTGTTTTTGACGGACAAAAATGTGGAATCCCGCCAATATCCCCTTCTTATACAAGCTCTGACCGAAATGAAGGGTTACGTCAAACACAATTTGGACCGTTCCGGAGGAAGCCTTGTGTTTAAAGACCGGCGCTCCACTCCCCACGACTTGCCTGGCGACATCAAAAAAAGCGCCTAGGGTTCAAGCTCTTCTATCTATTTTACCCCTCCTCCTCCCTAAATTGGTGGCTTTTCATTGACGGGGCGTCGCTTACAAATTTAGAGAAGGACGCTGCTCTCTTCAATCGTTGAAGAAAATAGTGGTTGGATGCGAGTCCTGGTGAAGGCTGAAAATGGGCTATTTCTAGCGGAAAAATGAAGGGTTTTTTATTAAAACTTCCTGTTGACGTCCTTAACGACCTTTTGTTATAAAGGCGCTCAACCTCGTAATGTCCCGCTAAACTGATGCACCCACAAGGGCCCCGAAATCATCGGGGTTTTTTGTTTGTCTCAATGAGTTTCGCGGGTGTGGTTCAATGGTAGAACGCGAGCCTTCCAAGCTTGAGACGAGGGTTCGATTCCCTTCACCCGCTTTTTTGGGGTTACTAAACAACTGGGTCTTTCACTGGCCTTTGTGTCGGATCGAACCGGGTTTGAGCAGCAGAGGTACTGCTGGGGTAGCTCAGTTGGTAGAGCACGTCCTTGGTAAGGACGAGGTCAGGAGTTCGATCCTCCTCTCCAGCTTATTTTCGGAGAGTTTACGAGGGAGAACAAAGATGGATTGTCGTAGAGTTTTAATTGTTCGAATGTTTTAAGGAGGCAGAAGCAAATGTCTAAACCAAAGTTTGAAAGAACAAAGCCACATATGAATGTTGGAACGATCGGCCATATCGATCATGGAAAGACCAGCCTGACGGCTGCCCTTCTTAGTGTAATGTCCAAAGAAGGAAAGGCCACGATCAAATCGTACGCTGAAATCGCCAAAGGCGGAACGGTTCGCGACGAAAGCAAGATTTTGACCATCGCGGTTTCCCACGTCGAATACGAATCGGACAAGCGGCATTATGCCCATATTGACTGTCCGGGCCACGCCGACTACATCAAAAATATGATTACAGGCGCCGCCCAGATGGATGGCGGAATCCTGGTTGTCAGCGCTTCCGATGGCCCCATGCCTCAGACCAAAGAGCACGTTCTTTTGGCCCGCCAGGTGAACGTTCCGAGCCTTGTCGTTTTCTTGAATAAGTGCGACTTGGTTGACGATCCGGAACTTTTAAACCTTGTTGAACTGGAAGTAAGAGAACTCCTCAATAAATACGAGTTCCCTGGAGATAAGACCCCCATTATTCGCGGAAGCGCCAAATTGGCACTGGCCGGAGACAGCAGCGAACTGGGTGTTCCTTCCATTAAAAAGCTTCTGGATGCCATTGATAGTTTTATCCCTGAGCCCACCCGAGAAATCGATAAGCCGTTCTTGATGGCTATCGAAGACGTGTTCTCCATCACTGGCCGCGGAACCGTGGCCACTGGCCGCGTTGAAAGAGGCCGGTTGAAAGTGGGTGACAACGTCGAAATCGTCGGTTTCACTGAAACCAAAAAGTCTGTTGCCACCGGAATCGAAATGTTCCGGAAAGTCATGGATGAAACCGTGGCGGGCGACAATGTGGGCGTCCTTCTGCGCGGTCTGGAAAAAGATCAGGTGGAAAGAGGTCAAGTTTTGGCCGCTCCCGGATCCATTACTCCCCACGTGAAGTTCAAGGGCGAAATCTACGTTTTGAATAAGGAAGAAGGCGGACGTCACACACCTTTCTTCAATAATTACCGACCTCAGTTCTATGTCCGAACCACGGATGTGACCGGAACCATTGTTTTGCCGAAAGGCACAGAAATGGTTATGCCGGGCGACAACGTTACGGTGGATGTTGAATTGATCACCCCGGTGGCTCTCGAAAAGGGAGTCCGGTTTGCCATCAGAGAAGGTGGTCACACCGTCGCTTCAGGAGTGGTGACTGAAATCGTTAAATAGATTTCAAAACCATAACTGAAGAAATATAAAACCAGAGTTAAATTCGGACGGAATAAAAAATGGCCACAACCGGAAGAAACGTTATTGCCCTTAAGTGTTCGGAATGCAAAGATATGCATTACTATTATGAACGGGGGAAGAAAAAAGGCGAACGAACAAAGATTGAAATAAAAAAGTTCTGCCCGAAACTTCGCCATCATACCGTTCATAAGGAGGTCAAGCTTTAACCTGCCTGTCGGCAGGCGGATCCGCCTGGCGGTAGGTAGACCGGGAGTGTCGGTTAATGGCAAACCACCGGTCTCCAAAACCGGGACTGTAGGTTCAAGTCCTACCACTCCCGCGTTTTAAACCCCATAAAACTCCATGAACGTTGTAATTAGTTTCATCAAAGAAGCCTGGGCCGAGCTAAAACTCGTCTCTTGGCTGACGGTTCCTCAGATGCTGGCCTCAACCTGGCTGGTCATCATGCTGGTGATTGTCATGTCGGTTTATATCGGAGCCGTCGATTTCTTGCTTTCTAAAATAATTGGATTTTTGGTTTAAATATGGCTGAAACAGACAAAAGATGGTTTCTCATTCACACCTATTCGGGGCACGAGGATAAGGTGCGATCGGGTATTGAAAAATCAGTGTCCGTTAAAAATATGAAAGGCACCATCGCACAAGTGGTTATTCCAACGGAAGAAGTGATTGAGCTCAAAAAAAATAAGAAACAAATTCGTCGAAGGAAATTTTTCCCAGGTTATGTTCTTGTTCAAATGGATCCTACCAATGAAGCCTGTTATTTGATTCGGAGCACTCCCGGCGTCACCGGGTTTTTGGGCGGCTCGCGGCCGATTCCTTTGCAGGATTCAGACGTTTCCCGCATGATGGAATTGAACGCCACCCCCGAAACCTCCAAACCCCGGCCCGCCGTGGTTTTTGAACGCGGAGAAAGCGTCCGAATCAACGAAGGGCCTTTCCGTCATTTTGTGGGGACCGTGGAAGAAGTGAATGAAGATCGGGCCAAACTAAAAGTGACAGTCAGTATTTTTGGACGGGCGACTCCGGTTGAACTGGATTACCTCCAGGTTGAAAAAGTTTAAGCTTCGCTTCTGGTCAAACTCAAAAGAACGAAAATTAAAAAACCAAGCGAATAAAGATTAAGAGGATTTAAAAATGGCTAAACAAGTTAAAACTCAAGTCAAGCTTCAAATACCGGCGGGGCAGGCCAATCCGGCGCCTCCCGTGGGGCCCGCGCTCGGTCAGCACGGCGTCCAAATCATGGATTTTTGCAAACAATTTAATGAGAAGACCAAAAACCAGGAAGCGGGCATGATCATCCCAGTGGTCATCACCATTTTTACGGATCGCTCCTTTACTTTTATCACCAA
>JAKLIS010000175.1 GCA_022709485.1 Elusimicrobiota bacterium
TGTGCTTGCCCAGCCATTCGTTGTAGAACTGCTCGCGCTGCTCCTCGGGGTATTTCTCGAAATCCATCAGCTCCAGCTT
Organism: Elusimicrobiota bacterium; assembly: GCA_022709485.1. Taxonomy (GTDB): domain Bacteria; phylum Elusimicrobiota; class Elusimicrobia; order F11; family F11; genus JAKLIS01. The sequence goes on from JAKLIS010000175.1 coordinate 80, forward strand.
CTTCCCTCCGAGCAGGATGTCGGTTCCGCGGCCCGCCATGTTGGTGGCGATGGTGACGGCGCCTTTGCGGCCCGCTTGGGCGATAATTTGGGCTTCGCGTTCGTGATATTTGGCGTTTAAAACTTGATGCGGAATGCCTTTGCGGCGCAGCATCGCGGCCAAGCCTTCCGACTTTTCAATGGATCTGGTACCGACCAGGACGGGTTGGCCTCTTTTCCAACAATCGTCTATTTCATCCACCACCGCGTTCAATTTTTCTTTTTCCGTTCGGAAAATGCGGTCGGGGTTGTCTGTCCGGCGAATCGGTTTGTTCGTCGGAATGGCAATAACGTCTAATTTATAGATTTCCCAAAATTCCGTGGCCTCGGTGAGGGCGGTTCCGGTCATGCCGGCTAGCTTTTTAAATTGCCGGAAGAAGTTTTGAAAAGTGATAGTGGCCAACGTTTGGTTTTCTTCCATGATCCGAAGGCCTTCTTTGGCTTCAATGGCCTGGTGAAGTCCGTCCGACCACCTTCGGCCGGGCATCATGCGGCCGGTAAATTCATCAATAATGATGATTTCGCCTTCTTTGATGATGTAATGATCTTCTTTCTTGAAAAGGGTATGAGCTTTCAGGGCGGTGTTGATGTGATGGACCCATTCTCCTTCGAGGTCGTCATAAAGGGAAGGGACTTTAAGGAGACGTTCGCATTTCTGAACGCCGGATTCCGTTAAAACGACGGTGTGGTTTTTTTCATCCACCACGTAATCAAATCCAACGCTCAAATCCGTTCCTTCGTATTTGGCTTTGATCTCTTCGGCTTCAGTGATAATACGCCCTTTCAAATGCGGAACGAGTTTATTGGCGGTGTAATATCTTTGGGTGGCGGGGTCCCCTTGGCCGGAAATAATGAGCGGTGTTCTGGCTTCGTCAATAAGGATGGAGTCCACTTCGTCGACGATGGCAAAATTAAAAGGCCGGAGGACCCGGTCGTTGGGATCCCGAACCAAATTGTCGCGAAGATAATCGAATCCCAATTCGTTGTTGGTGACGTAGGTGATGTCTTTGTGATAGTTCACCCGGTGTTCAGGAGAAGGCATCTCATGGGTAATAAACCCGACCGAGAGCCCGAGAAACTCAAAAATCGGCCCCATCCAATCCCGGTCGCGTTTGGCCAAATAATCGTTGACGGTGACGATGTGGACGCCTTTTCCCTCGAGCGCGTTTAAATAAGCCGCCAAGGTGGCCACGAGAGTTTTTCCTTCCCCCGTTTTCATTTCCGCGATTTTGCCTTGGTGTAGAACCATGCCTCCCACCAATTGGACGTCGAAGTGTCTAAGGCCGGTGGTGCGTTTTGAAGCTTCCCGAACGCAGGCAAAGGCCTCCGGTAAGATGTCGTCTAATTTTTCCCCTTCGGAGAGGCGCTTCTTAAATTCGTCGGTTTTGGCGCGAATCTCCTCATTTGAAAGCGGGCTGATTTCCGCTTCAAGGGCGTTTATTTCTTCAACGATGGGTTCAATCCTTTTTAAGACCCGCTCGTTACGGGTCCCGCCGAGGATTTTCATGATAAGGTCGATCATATTTTGGGGTGATGTTACTAAATGTCTCTCATGGAAAAGTCCCCAAGTTCCTTAGCTGGGTTTGGGGATCTTAAGGACGTATTGAGATTTTTATTTTGCCGCTTCCGTTGTTGGGGGGGCGGGGGTGGAAACCGCCGGCGCTGGATCAGGGACGGATTCCGCCGGAGCCGATTCAGCCGGAGGCGGTGTTGTGTCCGGCAATAGAGCCAACGTCTCTTTGGCTTCCGTTATAAGCGGGCTTTGGGGATAGGCACTCATAAAATTTTCCAAACCGGGTTTGGCTTCACTGTATTTCCCTTCGCTCGCCAGAGCCACGGCGTCTTCAAATTTTTGCAACTCTTCAGCGGAGATTTGGGTTTCTTTCCCCTTCCCTTTCCAATAAAGGGGAAGCGGATCTTTGTCGGCGGCGCCTCGAACGGAAGCGACGGCCACAATTTTGTTGTGCTTGGATTTTGTCCGGTCGATCCGGGTTTTCATTTTATTCAGCCAGTCGGTCAGCGCTTTGCTGGTTTTTCTAGCGGGCTTTTTCGCCTCGCCGAGTTTCATCGTTGATTTTGAACCTTGGGTTGGGGTTTTTTGTTTTGGCGAGGCGACTTTCGCCGAAGGAGCGGTCGGTTTCTCAATTTTTGCAGGCTTCTCGGAAACCGCTTCAACCGGGACCGCGGGAGGGGCTTGAACAGTTGAGGCGGCGGGCGTGGCGGGGGGCGCGCTTTCGTTAACCGCTCCACTTTTCGCTGACGTTTCTGTTTTCACCGGAGCCGCTTCTTTTGCGGCTGCCACAGTCTCTGTTTTTGTTGGCGCACTCTCAGCCTTCAAAGCTTTCTCGGCCTGCAAAATAGAGCCAAACCCCAGAAAACAAATAAATATTCCCATCCACCCCAGTCTCTTCATCATATGTCCCCCTTTGATTTTATTTCGGCCACAATTCGGAAGGAATGTCGCTCACGTATTCCTTCCAGTCAGACATCAAGGCCTTTGCTTTTTTGAGGAGCTCTTCGGCCTCTTCTAAATTTTTAAGTTTAACGGCAACCCGGGCTTTATTAATGAAAATCCCTCCGTCATTGGGGTCTAAGATGCCGGCGTCTTCATAATACTTCTGCGCCGCCGTCATATCTCCATCTAAGAAAGAAATGTTTCCCAGGTTGTTGAGCGCCGCGGCCTGGACGTCGACCGAGGGGTCTGTTTTTAAGACGTTGAATAGGTCGACGGCTTTTTGCTTTTCCCCCCCTTCAGTATAAAGCATTCCCTGGCGAACCTGAAGCATGTGATCATTTGGATTGGATTTAATTTGGTTTTCAATTTGGGCCACGAGATATTGATAGCGATCCTTTTCAAGGGCGGCCAAAACGGCAGGATAGGTTTTATCCAAAATTTCTTTGGGAAAAGGGGGTTGGCCTTTTTCCGGTTCGGTTAAGGTGACCGGCGCGTATTTTTCCCGCGCCACCCCGAAGGGAATGAACTCAATGTTTCCATCCTCTTTCGCTTTGTTGATTTTTGAAATCGCGGATTGCCAGGACTCCTGGAAATTGTTCCCAAACTTTGTGGTTTCAATGGGCACCCAAAATGTTCCTCGGTATTCAACCAGCCGCGCTTCCGGGAATCCGACGAGACCGGGATCGCTTTCTTCTAAATTGGCGATCAAAAAGATGTGCCCGGGGATGTCCACGAGCGCCGTTTCCACGCCAATACTTTCTAAGAGGGCGGACATGAGCGCTGTGGTATCGTCGCAATCACCGGATTTTCTTCGGAGGGTTTCCCGCGGGAATTGAACGAAATCCAAAAATTCCGGATCCAAAGACGCCTTGGAATAGGGCGTGGATGGATCTTCCACATAAGATATATCCAGGGCGTTTAAGGCTTCATAAAAAAGGGCCGCCTTGGCCAACGGTTTTCCCACAGGAGATGTTTTGAGGTAAGACAAATAACTCTTTATGGCCGTTCGTGAGAACTCAACAATCGGCGGATCCTGCGGAGTAATAAAGGACGCGATGCGGGCTTTGTCGTTCCAAGAAATAGCGTTCCGAGAATAAAGGGTTAGCGGGGCATTCTGAGAAACAGATTTTTCTTTATTATTTTCGAAATAAGAAACGGTGATATCCACCTGCACGGGAGAGTTTTCGGTTATTTCAAGAACATTGTTATTAAATGTCATCACGACCGGGATGTCCGGCGAATCTCCGGGCGCCAATTCCCGGATGACTTTCTGGGTGGCGTAATCGGTGTATTTTTTTAAGGACATGCTGATTTTAACGCCTTTAAAGGATCCATCACTGAAATTTTTAAGCTGAATGGAACCGATGGGATGATCCACATAATATTTGTAAGCCGCTGTGAAAACAGGATCCAAAGAAATATTGCCGATGCTGATAAGAGACACATTTTCTTTTTTAGGCCCTTTGACCGCTTGAGAAATGCCCCAGAAGCCTTCGTAGCCCAAAGCGTTCACCGATCGAACCCCGTAGGTGTACATGCGGCCCGGGATGGTGGTGGAATCGACGGCTTTTTCGCTTGAAGCGTTGGTTAAAAAATTGAAATTGTTCCCATCCGTTGATCGATAAACTTTGTACTCGGAAGCCAGTGGATCCGGGTCCCATGAAATTTTAACGTCCCCTTCCGCCACTTCTACCTGTTGATTTTCCGGGGGCTCAGAGACG
>JAKLIS010000176.1 GCA_022709485.1 Elusimicrobiota bacterium
GTTGTTTGCGGGGGTGGTTTTATTCGGATTGCTGTCCTACACCCGTCTGCCGCAGGAATTGTTCCCCAATATTTCCGCTCCCCAGCTTGTCGTGGTCACCCAATACCCGAACGCCGCCCCCGAAGAAATTGAAAACCTCATCACCCGGCCCATCGAAGAAGCGGTCGGAACCGTTCCCAACATCAAGCGCATCTCCTCCAAATCGAAAGAAGGCATTTCCGCCGTGAATCTTCAGTTCGGATGGGGCACGGATATGGGGATGGCGCATTTGTCCGTCCGGGAAAAATTGGACCAAATGAAAAACCGGCTTCCCCTGGAAGCGGAAGAATCCATCATCAAACGCGTGAACCCCTTTACAAAGCCCGTCATGGTTTTAAGCATCACCGGAGAGATCGATTTGGGAGAGATGACGGAACTTTGCGAAGACGTCCTCAAGAAAAAACTGGAAAAAACCGACGGCGTGGGCGGTGTCCTTATTTCGGGCGGTCAGAAAAAAGAAATTCTTGTAGAAGTGGACCGGGGTCGTTTGGAGGCGAGCCGCATATCTCTCCAAATGGTGGTCGATGCCCTTAAAAACGCCAATTACGATTATCCCGCCGGCGTCACCCAAGGACCCGTCACGGAATATTTGGTGCGAACCAAAGGAACCTTCGATAAAGTTGAAGACATCGACAAAACCATTATCCGCGTTGAAAATCCGGAAAAAGACCCCATTTACGGCTGGGAAAAGCAGAAACAAAACGAAAGAGGACGGGGAGATTCTCCCAAAGAACGCCGGCTCATTCCTTTGTATAGCTTGGCCGCCGTTCGAGAAGGATTTAAAGACAAAACGTCTTATTCCAGATATGACGGCAAAGAAAATATTTCCATTTCGATCCTCAAGCAGGCCGACGCCAATTCCGTGTCCGTGTCCAAAGCCGTCAAAGAAAGCTTGAAGGAGCTTAAGGGATCGCTTCCTAAAAATTTAGGGGTGAATATCGTTTATGACGAGTCCGAATATATCTTGGCGGCCTTGGGAAACATGCGGAACAATTTTTTTGTGGGGGTCATCCTCGCCTTTTTCGTGTTGCTTTTTTTCCTGGGGAGCATGCGGGACGCGGTGAATGTCGGTCTCGCCATTCCGGTTTCGGTTTTGATGGTTTTCGTCTTTTTATTTATGGGCGGGATTTCCATCAACATCTTGAGCCTCGCGGGACTGGCTCTCACCGTCGGTAACTTGTCCGACAACGCCATTGTTGTGACCGATAACATTACCCGCCACATTAAACAGTTCAATAAACCCCTATTTCAAGCGGCCATTGACGGAACCAACGAAATGGTGGGCCCCATGATTACATCCTCTCTGACCAACGTCGTCGTATTTTTTCCCCTTTTGTTTGTGGGGGGCGTCGCCCAGCAGCTTTTTAAAGATCTTTTTTACGTCATCGGATTTGCCACCGCGGCTTCTTTGTTCGTATCCCTTTCTTTTATCCCGCGCATGGCGGCGTATGACTGGGACGTCCCCAAAATTTTTAACCCGCCTTCCATTCAAAAATGGGTTTTAACCAGCGCGAAGAGAAATCAGCTTTACCGGTTTTACGGCAATGTGTTGGTGAAGGTCCTTAAAAAACCCGTTTTTGTGATAGAGGCGACCGTTTTCCTGGGAGCGGTGGCTTTGATTATTCTATTTTGGACGCCCCGCGTGTTTATGCCGAAGATGGATCAGGGCCAGTTCATCGTGCAGCTCTCGATGCCGATTGGGACCCGCCTGGATATCACAAATCTCGTGGCGGCCAAGCTTGAAAATATTCTTCTCGGCACAGAAGGGATTAAAACACTCGTCAATGTGGGATCGGCCCAGGAGGAAGAAGACGTCGACGCCATGGGGGCTCATGAAGCCCAGCTGGTCGTCACCTTGGATAAAAAAACCCGGTATTCCACCGATCAAATCCTTCAGAAATTTAAAGTCAAAGCGGAAAAAGAAAACCTGGAAGGCGGCACCCTCGCCTACGTCCTCCAAGACAGTCCGCTAAAATCCGCCCTGTCCGGGGGTGCGCCCATTGAAGTGGAAATTAAAGGTCCCGAATTCGACCGGTTGGTGGATATCTCGGATGATTTGGTGAAAAAATTTAAGATGGATCCGGCTCTTTTCGGCGTGAAATCATCCTTCGGCCTTCCCTCGCCTGAAACCAAAGTGATCGTGGACAAAGATCGCGCCGCCACCTACCAATTATCCGTCGCCGACGTGGCCAAAAACGCCCTTATCGCCATTCGGGGATTTATCGCCACGGGATTTAAATCCGGCGGAAAAGAAACCGATATCCGGGTTCGGCTCCGAAAAGAGGATCGGGACGACCCCAATAGCATCCGGCTGGTCACCATTCGGACGCCCTCGGGCGTTATGGTTCCTTTGAATGACGTGGCTCAAGTCTCCACCGGGCGGGGGACCAGTGAAATTCAGCATATGGATAACCAGCGCGCGGTGACCATTACGGCGGAGGTCATGGGCGGAGAAATGGAGGCGGTGATCAGCCGAATCAAAAAAAATCTTGAGCCGTACCAGCATGTCCCGGATTATCCCGTGGTCCTGGGCGGCGAAACGAAAAGAATGGCGGAATCATTCTCGAGTCTCAAATGGACGCTCCTTTTGGCTATTTTGCTTGTTTATATGATCATGGCCGCGCAATTTGAAAATTTCCTTCAGCCCCTCATCATCATGGTCACGGTGCCACTGTCTTTTATCGGCGTGGCCATCACCATCCTTGCCACCGGAACCCCGCTTTCTTCGGTGGCGATTTTGGGCGTCCTTATTTTGGCCGGAATCGTGGTCAATAACGGTATCGTTCTCATCGATCATATGAACCAATTAAGGGAGGAAGGGAAACCTCTCGGCGAAGCCATTGTGCGCGGAAGCGTCGACCGCGTGGCCCCCATTTTAATGACGATGTTCACCACCATCTTGGCGGTTCTGCCGTTGGCTTTGGGGATTGGAAAAGGGGACGATCTGGCCCAGCCATTGGCCGTTGTGACTTTCGGCGGACTTTTTGTGTCTACTCTCCTCACGTTATTTGTAATCCCTCTCATTTATTACCGGCTCACCAAATACCAAATGGCAAAGGCGTCAAAATGAAGCTCCGAAGCCCGTCATTCCTGCGAAAGCAGGAATCCCGTCTTCGGACTTTCCCGCAAAATTTGTGGATTCCTGCTTTCGCAGGAATGAGAGCCAAGTCCGTCATTCCCGAATGTCTTAATCGGGAATCCAGTAAAGTTCAAAGAGAGTCTAAGGCCTGGATTCCTGCTTTCGCAGGAATGACAGGGAGAGCATTCGCAGGAATAATCGTGTTAGCTCTTTTCCTTTTTCCCGCCTGCAAATCCACCTATTCCCGAGACAAAGTAAAAGAAGAAATAATTCAGCTCGCCCAAAAAGAATACAAGCTCCAAATGAACGTCCTTGAAAAAGGGGATACCATCACGGCTTGGTACAACATCAATAATTTGCGGGGAGAGCTTCTGGCCGACGATCAGGTCGTTTGGAAAGACGCCGAGCATCTTCTCCTCGTTTTAAGCCGCGTCACTCTATCGATGAAAAATCCGCCCCAGTTTTTTGTTTTGGAACTCGTGGATGAGAAAAACCCGCGTATTCGCTTTTCATTTACGCGCTATGTGGAAGACATCAAGAAATATTTCTCGGAAGCGATGTCCATGACCCAGTTTTTTGACAGCCTTTTAATGGAATTTATCATCGGCGATGAAAGAAAGGTTTTCGACCCGGAGGAGATGGATATGGTGCGGTTTCTCATGATGGCCATCGTGGCCGATGAGGGTTCGGGCAAAAATCCACCGCTTGCCATGGAAGCCCAAGAAATCCGCCTTCCGGATTTTCTGGCGGGCATTGCCGCCAATCGGACCCGGCGGCTTCTTCGAGAAAGACCCGACATGAAAAAGAATTACTATTTGCGTAAGGTGGTTGGTCGATTCGAAGAGGAAGGAAGCCAATATAAATTTTTCTTGGATCTCGTTCCGAAGCCAGCGGCCGGTGTTCCCAGTCAATTTATGGAGAAAACGATTTTTCCTTTTGTGGCCAAAGAAATCGACCAGCTCCTCAAGAGCTACAAATTCAAAGGATTCCATAAGATCTTGTTATCCGACAAATACTCGGGGAAGGCCGCCGTTTTTCCACGAACGCAAAGTTGGAGAGAGGCGTTCTAAGCGAAGAAAGTGCCTAGTGCCTAGTGCCTAGTGCCTAGTGCCTAGTGCCTAGTGCCTAGTGCCTAGTGCCTAGTGCCTAGTGCCT
>JAKLIS010000177.1 GCA_022709485.1 Elusimicrobiota bacterium
CCCACTGCGAGGTGGCGCCATAGGCTTCGACGGTAAAATGAAGGCTTGAAAGCGGCCCTCCCGTTCCCGGATCGGGCCCGGGAATAATACCGGTCCTCTCCGAGGCCTTTGCCGTTTCCGGAACCCCTGAAACAGAGCTGGAATCCCAAAGGACCGCACAGCCCCCCAAAACACAGCCTAGGAAACCAAGAATCAATAGATGGAAGCCTCGGGAATACTTCATATATGGATTGTAGAAAATGCCCGATTTCAGAGCTAATTCTTATCGAAACGGGGTTTTAACCTTAGGAATATCCGTTGCAACTTGTCTAGTAAGAGGACCTTCCCATGGACACTTTAAACAACATCGCCACCGGTTCCCCCAACCCCCAATTGGGCTATAAAATTAACGCTTTGGAAAAAGCTGTATACCACGCTGTCCGGGACGCCTATGACCAGGTGATTACCGCCCGTGATAAAGGCGCCAAAATCCGGACCTGGGTTATGGAAGCCTCTAAAAATATCGATTCCCTCATCAGCTGGGCGGAAGATTTTCAGTTGAATGGTTTAATGAATGGAATGAATAAAATTCAAGTGCAGCAGAAAATAAGCGAATTGGGATCTCAGGAAGGGAAAATACTGCGGGTGGTTCATCACTATTTGGGCGAATCCCACCTCATTAAAAAGAAGTTGAATCTATTAAATCCTCCGCTAAACTCGGCTCAACTTCAACCTTTCTTTGATGCGGTGGAGGAAGACCGGCAAAAGACCATTACGTCTTTAGAAATTTTAACCTCTCATTTAGAAAACTTGACCAAGCTGAAAATGGCCATCTGCAAGGATTTCCAACGGCTCTTCTCCGAGTTCTAAGGTCTTGACGCCCTTTATTTCTTAATCAAAGAAACGACCACCCGCCGATTTAATTCCCGCCCTTTTTCCGTCCGATTATCGGCAATCGGGACATATTGGCCGAAGCCGGCCAGAAACATATTCCCCGGATCCACTCCCGCTCGGTCCTGAAAAAACCGCAACACCGAGGCGGCCCGGGCCGCCGAAAGTTCCCAATTGGTGGGATATTTATTTTTCAACCGCCCGCGAACGGGAAGGTTATCGGTATGCCCGTCGATCCGAAGGTAATTATCCTTAACGTCTTTCAAAATGCCGCCAATTCGCATCAAAACGACTTGGCCTTCCGGCATCAAATCAGCCGCTCCCGACCGAAATAGGACGTTTTCATCCAAAACGATGGAAAGACCCGTGGTTTGATTTTTCACGTCGATGCCCCCGCGGGCGATGTCGTCTTTGAATTCATTGATCAGTTGGTCGTAGGTTCCGCGCAAATTAGTGATGTATTCTTCTTGCGTTTGAATGGTGTCCCGCATTTCTTCCTGCTCCCGCTCGGCGATTCCCATATTAAACTCAAGCTGCCTATTTTTTTCTTTCAGGGAATAAACCTGTCCCTCCATTTCATTGGTTCTGGCCATGGCATCGCGACACGCCTTCATTCGCGCTTCATAGGTGCCGACCGAAATACATCCGGGCATCATGGCGAAAGCCAAACAGGCCAGCCCCGGAAAAAAAAGAAGATTGACCAGCGAACGCCGTGAATTTCTCCCAATAATTTTCATGGTACCATTCCTTCCTTTTTGAGCCGCTTAAAGATCTCTCGAGTGGACTCTGATTTATTCAAGGTGTAAAAGTGGATGCCCGGCGCCCCTTTTTTCAAAAGGTCAAAACATTGGGCGGTGGAATGTTCTATCCCCAGTTGCACCACTTTCCGAGGATCTTTTTTGGCTTTCTCGAGTTCTGCAAGAAAGTTTTGGGGTATTTTGGCCCCGCAGACCGTCGTGAACCGTTTGATTTGGTCCACGTCCTTTATGGGCATAATACCGGGAACAATGGGCACATGAATCCCCGCTTTCCGCGCGTTGTCGACAAAAGAAAAATAATCTCTGTTGTCGAAAAAAAGCTGCGTGATGATGACGTCAGCGCCGGCGTCCACTTTTCCTTTCAAATGTTTCAAATCTTCGGCTTTTGATGACGCCTCCGGATGCTTTTCCGGGTATCCGGCCACACCAATCCCAAAGTGGAAATTTTTTCGCATAAAATCAACCAGTTCAGAGGCATATTTAAAACCGTCCGGGGCCGGAGAAAAACACTTTTGCCCCAGGGGAGGATCCCCTCTTAACGCCAAAACGCTTTCAATTCCCCCATTTTGTAATTCACTCAGGATCCCGCGGATTTCCGTCTGCGTATGTCCCCCACAGGCCAAATGGGCCATCGCTTCCAAGCCGATTTCATTTTTGATTTTTAAAACCAACTGAACGGTTTTGGTTCGGGTGGTCCCCCCGGCTCCATAGGTAATGGAAACAAAAGAGGGATTGAGCTCTTTTAGACTTTTTACTGTAGAGATAAGAGCCTCCTCGGCTTCGTCGGTTTTGGCAGGAAAAAATTCAAAAGAGACAACCGGTGATTTTTTTCTAAAAAATTCTGAGATTTTCATTGTGGCCAGATTTTAATTCATTCGGTCTTAGGCGGGAAGATGTGCAAAGGCTGTGTTTCTGTTCCCTCACCCCGACCCTCTCCCAAAGGGAGAGGGATCCCCCTTTGTTTCTCCCTCTCCCGCGAAAGCGGGAGAGGGCCGGGGTGAGGGCCCGGAGGGATTTCTAGCGGCCTTCGCATAGAACCCGCAATCCTGTACAATGCGTCCTCAAATGAAACTCAAAGAAAAATTCATCAAACGCATCTACGAAAAACAAGGCCGAGCCGTGGGGTTTCGAATTGACGAAGTTCTTCTCCCCAATGGGAAAAAAGGAACCCGGGAATACTTAAATCATCCAGGCGCGGTGGCCGTCATTCCCGTTATCGGAAAAGACAACATTGTTATGGTTCAGCAGTATCGACATCCGGTGGGAGAAATAACATGGGAAATTCCAGCGGGGAAACTTGATAAAGGAGAAGCGCCTCTTAAATCCATCAAGCGAGAACTAAAGGAAGAGACGGGTTATGTGGCAGGTTCTTTTGGGAAACTTCTTTCTTTTTGGCCCACGTCCGCTTTTGCCAACGAACTCATCCATATATATGTGGCCAAGAATCTCAAACCAGGCAGCATCGGTTTGGACGACGACGAATTTGTTCAAACCAAAATCTGGCCGCTCAAAACTCTTCTTAAATTCATCCGCCAAGGCAAGATCAAGGATTCAAAAACCATCATCGCCCTGCTCTACTATTGGCGCCGGTGCTGCTAGGGTTGCAAGTTGGCCCGTCATCCCGTGATGTCTTTGCACGGGATCTATGCATGGATGCCGAGCAGAAAATTCTCGGCATGACGATACCTGCCGTGGCCTTGACCCCTTCTTTTCTTAGGCGTCGTCGTCGCTGATCCTCGCCGCCTCAATAATGATTTCCAGTTCCGGCGGTGCCACTGTCACCAAGAAATTCTCGATGCGGGCAACCAGGGTCATCATGGCGGCCAATTCGGAATCAATAAAATATAACTCCGGCCGTTCGGAAACATTGACCAATTGACGGGGGCCAAAGTCGGTCAAAACGGCTTCCAACCCGGACGTTTCTTTCCCGTTTTCTTGATTTTGCTTGTAAGCCGCAAATAAGATCTCCCGAAAATCAAGGAGACCCAGCGTTTTGGCAGGGCAGTTAAAGGCAGGAACAATGGCCACCGGTATCCCTCTGAAAAAGGCCTGAGGGAAATCTTGAACATCTTTGAGAATATCCGGACGATGGCAAGAAAGAACCAATGTAAAGGACCTCTTTTCTTTGCTCGCCAAAGAGATCTGACTTACAAGGGATTCTAGCCGCTTTAAATCTTGGGTTTTCAACTTTTCGATGGCTTGAGCGGTTTTTTCCTGATTTAAATCATCTTCAATGAAATCTCTCGTCCACTCGCCTATTTGGGCGACCAGAACTTCATCCTTAACGTCTTTCTGGGCTTGAGGGAGAATCACATTATCCCTCTGAATTGAAGATGGATATCGGTGCGCAACCCCGCTCATTCCAACCAAATAGGTCATAGCCCGGCACCGAGATAACGAACTCATGGTTTTTAAACTTAATGAAACAATCCGGTTTGCAATGCTGGTCTCTAATGAATCCAGTCCCATGGTGCCCAAACTTTTTTGAATGGGCGGAACCAACCCATTTTTCTGAAGAAAATTCACAACCATCTGAGTTTGATCCCCCGGTTGGAGAACTTGATAATCCATCCAATCTACTTCCTTCCGTAATTTTTTAACCTTCATCGATTTTGTAGAAAACGCCGTTTTATCCATTAATCG
>JAKLIS010000178.1 GCA_022709485.1 Elusimicrobiota bacterium
CGAAACGAACCCGCCTATATTCCGTTAATTGGTGAAAAGCTGGCTGAAATTCGCGGAATTTCCGTGGAGGAGATCCGCCTCATTTCCACTGACAATGTCGCCCGCCTTTTCGACGTAAAACCCGCTTAAAATCCGCGTCGAAAAACGAAAAGTTCCTAAAAAAAATATCCTATTGAAATCAAACAGGATTGCCGTTATATATTCAAGTGAGTTTGAGCTTCAGTGATTTGAATCGATAAAACATGAGATGTGATCCGAAATAATTGAATTTTTCGGATCGGCTAACCCCGTGTAATCGGGGCTCGCAAAGCTTCAACGCCGACTGCCGGATATAAATAGGTAAGGGTGGGCTGAAGCTGCCGAAATTTAAATTCATGGAGCCATGGGTGAAAAATAGTTCTGCAAAGGAAGCCGGGGGAAAGTGTGAAAGAAGTCTTTCGGGCCGGTATTTTTATTCCTTCCTATTAATATTGTCGTTTGTGGCAGGAATCATAGCCGCGGACGCAGCTCCGGCCTCTATTGGTCAACCGACTGTAAAAAAAACCTCTTCCAAGACCATATATCCCCGAAAAAAATCGACCGGGTTAAAAAAATCAACTGGAGTTAAATCCAAGGGCCTTCGGAAAAAGACGGCTGTCGGAAAAAGATTATTAGGGCCATCCCCCACTAAAACAACAACCGCTGGAGAGCCAAAACCAATGGAGCCGGCGGAGACAGTAGCCCCCAAACCCGCCTCTCCCTCGCTCGTTAGATCCGGCGTCAGAGAAACCGCCCGCATAGAATCTTTCCGCAATAAAGTTGAAATTCGGGCCGGAAATGAGGACAGTTGGAAAAAGGCGGCCAGCTCTAAAATTTTGAAGACTGATGACGCAGTGCGGACGGGGCGGCAATCCATCGCCCGGGTGAAGCTCGCCGATGGGTCCAAAATACTTCTTCTCCAAAACTCTCAAGCCGAATTAGAGGACCTCTCCAGCGTCCAGAAAGCCATTAAATTGATTCGCGGGAAAATCCGGGCGGTTGTCACGAAAATGAAGGGAGAGGCCTCTTTTAAAATCAAAACACCCATCGGTGTGGCCAGCGTTCGCGGAACAGATTTTGAAGTCGAATTTTCTGAAGAGTCTCAAGAAATGTTTGTGGATGTCCGAAAGGGCGCCGTGGGAGTGGCGAGGCTGGGGGATCTGGAAAATGAGGTGGTGGTGAGACCCGGAGAGAGAATTCAATTCGGGCTTGAAGGGGCCATAAGTGATCCGATTCGGATGGGCGCAGTTCCTCTTGATAGGCAAGAAGTTCGCGGTGAAGTTATCGTCACCCAAGAAAAAAATAGGGTGGTGGCCATGGCGGCCGAGGAATCACGGAACGCGGATTATCAAGTGGGCAAATCTATGTTGGATGTGGATGGCCGCCGGGTCCGCATTGAAGAATACATCATGCGTCCCAATCCCAACCAATTTAAGTTGGTGGTCCTCAATGAACGGGCGAGCCGTTTTGACTATTTCTATTACATGGGAACATTCAATACCACGCTTCCCTCGGATTTATCGATAGCTTTGGGAATGATGAACGGAAAGTTGGGCGTTCCAGCCCCTGATTATTATTTGACGGCTTCAGAAATGTACATGTCCAATACAAGGGACAGCATCAAAGACGTCCAAAGCGGAGGACATCTGGTTAAGATTGAATTCGATGGGACTAACTACACTCTGACCGATAATCTAGACGCCACCAACACCCGCACAATCCCTGCCGCGGAAGTCTTAGCCGGTGGAGGGTATAAGATTTATAACCCTTTAAAAGACGCCTTTAGCCTCGTGAGCGCCGCCAATCTCACCGAAGCGTTAAAGATTGCCGTCAATGATAATGGGACCTACCGGAACTTGGTGAGCGGAGACACGTATTGGAAAACTCGTTTTAATAATTACGGCTATTACATTAATGGGGTCCAAAAAACATTGTACGCGGCTAAATCAGGGGTGACGCGGACATTGTCCATCGACGCTGATGTGGATTGGACCAACCCCGCCATTGCCACTATTTCCGAAACGCCGTCGGGAACAAGCAGTCTTTATAATCGATTGACTCTCTACTACGCTCCGCCGGACGGCAAAAAGACCGTTTTTGATAATTACATCATTGATGATGAAGGGAATGTGGCCCCGGCAAGCGCTTTCGCGGGCATCACAACAAGCGCCGCTTACCAAAACGAACTCGTCAAGTGGAATTATCAGCAAAAAGTCAAAGCAGATGAGATGAGTGACTCCATTAATTTGGTCATTGATCCCCGGATAGGCGTGATGTCCGGGCTTATGCAATAAGGAAGGGCATGGTGACGTTACAGGTTCGGAAGAATGTTTTAAAAGTGGCCGCGGGATTATCGCTGGCCGCTTTTCTTTTTGCGGGAAATCTTCGTGCCGCGACGTTTATTCCCGTTTTGAACGGGGATTTTGCCTTGGGTCAATGGTATTTCGATGGGGAGGAAAGCTCATTGAATGGAAATATGTTTCTAAACGTGGCCCCCGCGGTTCGCTTTTCAAATAAGTTCGCGGTGGTTCCCAACATCACCACCAATTATAGGGGAACCCGCTCCGCTGAAGAATTGGCGGGGGGAAACACTCTTTTCCAGGACACTTGGGAAAATGGAATCAATGTGAAAGCCGTTCACAATTTGGGCGCTCGGTGGAAATTGAGGGAAAACATGGGATACCGGATTAAATGGTTCCGGGAAACCACCGATGAATCTTACGGCAACGGGCTTTATGATTACAATATCGCTAATGTGGGGCTTGAGTTGCAGAGGAACTTTAAAACGGGTTACGTGGCCTTGGGATACGATTTTTCATTTCTTCAATTTCCTAATTATGAATCGCTTGAGTCTTCTCAATCGTCCGATTTGTCGAGGGAATATGCCGGATCCAATGTGCTGGACGCGGATGTGCATTTGGTTAATCTCCGGGCGGGCGCGCCGTTTTTCTGGGGCATCAAAAATGGGATTCAAATTTATTATTCACCCCGCATGTATGACAGCCAAACCGTAGTTTTGAATTCAGGCCTCTTAAGTTCGGAAAAAAGGCAGGATGATTATATCGGAACCACCGTCTCGATGGAGCGTTCTTATAAAACGTCCCCCAAATCAAATTTAAGCCCCATGATTTTTTTCTCTCACGCCGAACTTGATTCCAATCAAAACCATTATGACGCCGGACAAACCTATTTCGCGTCGGACTTCTATTCCTACAAACAAAACCAAATAGGCGCCCAGCTCAGTTTTTCGCTCGCCCGGACCCCGGCGGGCCCCCAAGTTTTTTCCGTCGGTTATTCTTATTCCAAACGGGATTATGCAAATAGAGTCACGCAAAATTTAGACGCCACTTATACTTCCGACAAGCTTTACGTGAAAGAAACAAACGTGTCTTTGGGATATAGCTATCCGTTGGCCCGATCTTTGCGGTTGAGCATTAACGCCACTTTTGGAAGAAGCCGATCCAATAATGATTACGAAGCTTCATACGCGTACAATTTCTCGAATTCCAATTACTTATTCGGGTTCCATTATGAATATTAAGAACCGGTTATTCATTTGCGCCTTTTTGTCGACTTTTTGTTTCGCAAGCCGGTTGTGGGCAAATATTATTCCCTGCGCCGTGACGGATTTAAAGGCTGAATCGGGCTCCGAAGTTGGAGCAATAAAATTGAGCTGGACCAATTCAACCAATACCTATGTAAACCTTTATGAGATTAAATATGACTTCAATACGGACATTACCACCACTTCCACAGATTGGAATAATGGGACAAATATTAGTGATACTCCTCTTTTTATAACGACCAAACCGGCTAGTACAGGACCCGGAGTCCGAGTCAATTTTGAAATTCCAGGATTGCAGCAAAATGCGATTTACCGCTTTTATATAAAAGTGGGTACTTTTACCGGGAACTATATTTTCTCAGAAATTTCCAACGCGGCGACAGCTCACGCCCTGTTGTCCGGGGAAGGGTCAGAAGATGGAGAGGGAACAGCGGTCATGGATCCCCTCACCTTGGATGCCGGGGTGCTTTCAACCACCACCATGACTTTTACGGTGGGGGCCAGTGGAATAGATGCGGGCGGGGCGGTAATGATTCGGTTTCCAGATAATTGGCCGTGGCCTTACCTTTCAGAAGGAAATGGAGGCGGCGCCGTTTCGGTTTCAACCGTCAATTGTGTCGGTGCGACCCTTGAGGTGTTATTGGCTACAACCACTGTCACACTGCGCGTTTTAAGCGGGTCATTA
>JAKLIS010000179.1 GCA_022709485.1 Elusimicrobiota bacterium
TATCTGGACAAGCTTAATATTTCTTGGTCCGATAATGAATGGGGCCATGGTCCGACGGGCAAGTCCATTCGCACCCGCCGGTTATGCAAATGCACGGATATGACCACCGATAAAGCTTTTTTTCCGTGGCGAGAACAGGCTTTAAAACGGGGTTACGCTTCCTCTATTGCTCTGCCGCTATTAAGAGGAGAGGAAGCTTTTGGCGCTTTAACGATTTATTCCAAAGACGCCGACTCATTCACCGAAGAAGAAGAAAAACTTCTGATGGATTTGGCCGGGCTTCTGGCCCAGGGTATCAATATGATTCGACTCCGGGTATCCCAGACGGCGTATGAAGAAGCTCTTCGACACAGTGAAGCCCAGGCGCGGGCAAAATCCCAAGAGCTTTCTCTTTTAATGGATGCGGTGCCGGCTTTAACATTTATCGCGCATGACGCCGAATGCCAGGAAATGACGGCCAATCGCATGGCGATCGAGGTGATGCGCCTTCCGCCTTTTTCAAACCCTTCAAAGAGCGCTCCTCTTGATAAGCGGCCGTTCCATTTTGACGCCTTGAAAGACGGGAAGCCTTTGAAACCGGAAGATCTGCCTATGCAGGTGGCTTCCAGAGAAGGGCGGGAAGTCCGCGACGCCTCTCTCACGCTACAATTTAAAGACGGATCTACACGCGAGATTTTCGGCGGAGCCGTTCCGCTGTTTGATGATAGGGGAAAGCCGCGGGGATCGATTGGCGCCTTTGTTGATATTACAGAACTTAAACACGCCGAAGCCGGCATGAAAGAAATCGCCGAAAAATATTCCTACCTCTTTGATAACACCTCTGATGGAGTTTGGATACACGATGTGAACGGTAAAATTTTAGATGTGAATGACGCTTATTGCCGAATGTCGGGTTACAAGCGTGAAGAAATTATCGGAATGCGAATCGACAAATTAGAGGCGAGGGAATCACCCATCAAGGCATTTCCTCATAATGAAAACCTGATAAAAAGCGGGCATGGTCGGTTTGAGTCCCTTCATCGTCGAAAAGACGGCTCTCTTTTTAACGTGGACATTTCAGCCCTTTATATAGACAAACGCGGGGGGCAGGTGGCTATTTTTACCCGAGATATCACCGATCGTAAAAAATCAGAAGAAACATTGAGAGAAACCAGGGATTATCTGGAGAATCTGCTTAATTACGCGAACGCTCCCATTATCGTGTGGAATCCGGATTTTAGAATTACCCAGTTTAATCACGCTTTTGAACATCTCACGGGGTATTCATCCGAAGAAGTCACCGGTCAAAAATTGGAATTTCTTTTTCCTGAAGAAAACCGCGAGCTATCCATGGATCACATTCGGAAAGCCGTGGAGGGAGAGCGCTGGGAGAGCGTTGAAATCCCCATCCGCCATAAAGGAGGCCATGTTTCAACCGTTCTTTGGAATTCCGCTACCCTATTCGACAAAGGAGGGAATAACGCGGTTGCCACCATCGCGCAAGGAATGGATATCACCGACCGTAAAAAAGCAGAATCAAAACTGCTCGAACAAGCCCAGGAGCTTGAACAATTCGCCTATGTCGTTTCTCATGACCTGAAAGAACCGCTCAGAAAAGTCACCAATTATATCGATCTCCTCAAAATGGCGATTGACCAAGCGGAAATCAAAGACATTCCCCATTATATGGATGTCATTGGAAGGGGTGCCCTTCGGATGTCCAACTTGATTGATGACCTTCTCACCTTCGCCCGTTTAAGCCGCCCGGTTCAAGAAACAGAAGTCCCAATGAACCGAATTGTGAGAAATGTGCTGGGGGATCTTGAAATTGAGATAAAAGAAAGGAAGGCGATAATAAAAACTGGAAAGCTTCCCACCATTCGAGGCGTTCCACAGCAGATCCACGGGTTATTTCAAAATCTGCTGACCAACGCGTTAAAATTCCAAAAGGGCCAGATCCCTAAAATCTTTATTAGAGCCTCAAATAAAGGAAAAGTTTGGCAAATAACCGTTGAAGATAATGGAATTGGAATCGCGCCTCAATTTCATCGGCAGATTTTCGGCGTTTTTCAACGCCTCCATGGAAGGGATGTCTATCCGGGGGCGGGCATAGGACTCGCCCTTTGCCGGAAAATAGTTGAACGCCATGGCGGCGAAATTTGGGTTGAGTCGGAACTCGGGAAAGGCTCCAAATTCCATTTCACATTTCCAAAATAAAAGGAGATACAAAATGAACCCAATGGTCGTTGTCATGTTTGCCGCAATACTTGTCTTATCTAACTTATCTTGGGCATCAGCGAAAGAAGGCGGCCATGGAACCTCGAGGGGTCCAAATGAGAACGCTTTTAAGCACGCCAATGATAATGCCGAATTCAAAAGAGGGGACTCATCGCCAAATAAAAAAGAAAAGAAAGAGAAAAGAGAAATGAAATTGAAGAAAAATGAGAAAGTCGAAAGAAACGAGCGGCGAAAGGATAGAAAAGAAAAACCCGTCATCGGAGAAAACCCACCTATTGAGTCAGGCGGGGAAGAGATGAACAAGGTTTTACCTCAAGACAATAGAGAAATTCAGCCTGAGGTTACTCCAGGCCAGTGAGAAAAATCCAATAATTGTCCGCAATCGGGGTTAGAGAACGGCTTAATCTCATCCCTTCCCTAAAACTTCCCGTCAATTTTCCAATTTGAATCAATTGGCCCTTTGCCCGGACCCTCAGGAAGGGGCATTTATTAATAAAAAGCCCCTAATAGAGGTAAGGTCAATATATTTGATCGCGCGGCGGGCGGGATATCGGACCGATACCCGAAAAGAATTGTCGGATGCGGCGGGGTTTCCGGCGGGGATCGGATTAAAAATTTTGGAAAGCGAAATTGCCTGCGCTTATCTTCCGATGGACGATTTGGAGGACACTCATTATTTCACCCCGCACCTGCGTCAAAAAGCCGAAGAATGAGCGCTGGCTATTTTCAACTTTTTCATCTCTTTCCAGATAATCTCCGCCGCGAATTCAATCCCCGCCGCGTTCCAATGGGTGTCATCCAGAAAATAGATGTACTTCCCGTTTTTGTAGCTCTCCGCCGCGTGATCCTGAAGGGGTTTAAGAAGATTAATGACAGGAAGGCCGGCGTTCCGGCACTCGATCTCCAATTTATTTAAATAATAGCCGGAGGGAAGAGCTTTCGGGGGGGGGTCCTGGAGAAGCGGGTGGTAAACAGTGAATTTATCGGGGACTAAAACGAATACGATTCGGAAATTTTTGTGTTTTAATTCTTCGTAAAGCCGGCTCCAGCCCTTGATATCAATGAGACGTTCTTGGGAAAAATTCTCCAGGTCCCTCGGATAAAAAAGAATTTTTCTGCCGTTTGAAAATTTCCGAACAATCACATTGTGTTTATAGGGGTTTGGAAAAATGCAGTCGTTTTGAAACTTTTTGAAGACGATTTGGCAAAGAATTTGGAGGGGAGTCAACTCTGGCTCGACAGGAGATGATTTTGACTCGTTGGTCATTTCTTCCTTTTCGGCTGTGTTTGGGGAGCCGTCCTCCAAAGGAAAGGTGATGAGGGCTTCTTCCAAAGGGATGGGATGCCTTTCAAGATATTGGTAGATCACGGTCCCGCTCTGGATTTGAAGTTTTTTAGCCAACCACAGGATATGTTTCAACTCCACCTCCACCCCGGCGCCATTAAAGACTCCCCTTTTTGACGCCCTCTCTATCTGAGCCGCCAATGTCTGTTCATCACTTATCCCCGAACCCACCGAATATGAATTCCCAACGAGAATGATTTGAGTGGGCTTAATTCGATCTTGCGCCAGAGAGTTTCGCCTAAAACCCCATTCGTCCGTTGAGAAACATTCCACTTTTATTTCTCTTTCCTTAGGTAAGTTCCCCAGGGCCGCTAAATCGCCGTATGAATTTTCAGTCCAAAAAAGGGCGTTGGGGACAAACGGAATTCCAGGTTTGGTCTTTGCGGTCAATGCTTCACCAGCGCTGAAACTCAGCAAACCGACGGGGAAGTTTCTCATTCCAATGTCCAACAGAAGAGCGCCGAAAATGATACCGGGAATCAATTTTTCCAAGTTTATTTTAAATTTAGAATCCAACGCCTTCGACCTCCGCTAAAATTGAAAATAAAGGAATGGAGATGGATGACCCCTATACATCCCGAATAGGCACAGAATGAATAACCCGCCCAAGGCGGCCGTTTGCCACCCATTCCATT
>JAKLIS010000018.1 GCA_022709485.1 Elusimicrobiota bacterium
AATATAGCCGGCTCGCACTGAACATCGTCTTTGGCCCCGCAAAGGGCTTCTAAAAGCATTTCAGAGACTTTAGAGAACATATACTTCCCCCTTCTTTGAAATCCGGCCTTGAGAGTACAAAACGCCAGATTAAGATTTGATTAAGTTTTGGTTAAGAAATGGTTAAGCCGGTCGGGGTGGACTTAAGGCCATTTTGCTTCTCTTTGAAGGACCATCTGTGTCTGACATCACTGAAACTTCTTGATAGGAATGTACCAGGTATAAGATTAAGAACGCCTTAACGAATGGTAAATAAGATGTAAATTTTTTAAGCCAAAAAACTGAGGAGGCTGTTAGGCTTGGGATTCAGCTAACCTTCTGAAGAAGTCCATTTGGTGAAGATTGGTGGTAAGACGAACAGCAAAAGCGTAGGAAATAAGGGATTCGAGAATATATATATGAAGTCGATCCTTGAAAGATTCGTCATTCTGCAATTCTGACAAGGCTTCAACTAAGAAAACCGGCAGATCGGGCCCCTGCCGTGTTAAAAAGACGTTAATTTTCCCTTGAATAGGGCCATTTTCAGAAGAAATCAATAAATCCTTGGCGGCTTGAGGGGAGGAGAGATTGTCTGAGAATAAAATCCGCGGATGATGAAGGTCATCGACCTTCAATAGTTCTCTGACTTCCGAGCGCAAAGAGGAAAAGACGATGTCCATTTTTGCTTTCTTTTTAATGGCTTGGTCCCAGAAAGGCAGTCCTTGGTAAGCTTTTAATTGTTCGCGGGCTTCTGAAATTGTGTCTCCTCGAATGACCATAACAATCCTGTCTTGTTGGGTTAAAGGGTTGGGGTCAGGAAACAAATAATTCACGCCAATTAGATTTTTTTTATCTGGAAGGACTTCAAATAAAAGCAAATACATTAGGTCATAAAAATTTTGAGGTTTAAGAATTTTTTTATCGGGCAAATGGATCTGAAAAAAATAAGCGTATCGACTGCCGCTCATTAACCCCAAAGGGTCGACGCCTTCAATTTTTTCCAAAATTTGAAAGATACCTACTTTATTGCTCAGAATCTTTTGTAAGTCAGACGCCAGAGCCGGGCCAAGAACAAGAGATTCTTCTTCCGACCAAAACATGTTTTCCATGAACTGTTGATTTAAGGCATGCAGTTTCTCTTTGACCTCCTCAGCCAAAATTTCAGCTCCTTTTTTTGAATTAAGGTGCTTTTCGAGGCCTTGCCCATTGGGATGATTTGTTTTTTCAAATTCAACCAACACGGCCAGGGCGTTAATTATATTTTGGCGCATTAACATCCAACCCTCTTTTGTTCGGTTTTCCTCATCGAATTCAATAAACCAATCGATAAAAACCTCAAAGGTCTTTAAGGGTTTCTTAGCGAATGGGGAGATAAATGCCGGCATCCATTCATGTTGAGCATAGGCCAATTTTTGATGGTTGGAATGCCCATTCATATGGGCCATAAAAATCTTTGAGAGAATGAATTTTTTCTGGGCGTTTGATAAGGGGGCGTCAGTTAACAAATTAGATAACTCAGTGAAGCCCGAGAGCTCCCCCCTGAAAATCTTAATCTCCGCGTCTATAACAGCCCGATGAATGCCTTTTTTTATAAAAACAAAATTAATCCCTCCATGCACCAATCCGCCAGCCACAATCGCAATGATTAAAAATATCGACGAGGCCAAAATGGAATTGGAATAAAGCGATGCGATAATAAATGGATAACCCGCGACCATCCCAACCATCGCGTACAAGGTGGCCTTAGCGGCTTGTCCCCAAGTCGGTTGGGCGTTGAGGGAGCCGTCCGGATTGACGATGCCTGAATATTTATGACCGAGTAAAAATAGAACGGCGATAGCAGAAAAAATAAGGATGGCGGGAATCAAAATAGGATAAAAAGAAGAAAGGAAGAAAAAGCTGTTTATGGAGGGCGGCGCCATCGAATGAATGCCGGCCCACCAGAATAACGCCTTGGCAATGGTGACTCCCATCAATATTTCAAGGAGGCCGATAACAGGTGTGTTATTTAATCCAAACCGTTTCCATACCCCCATAGCGCCGCTTTGGACCCCCTGTGGAGCGCCTTCCCAATTCCAATTGCAATCCTTCATTTGGTGAGAATTAAACCACGCGAAAAAGAGTCTTGAAGCCGCAGAGAATTTTTCTATCCCCTCTTTATCAATCGGGAGAGGGACTTCGAAACCCGAAGGCACGGCAAATACAGTGGCTCCATAGGAGCCCGGGGCCATATTCTCATCCATCAAGACATTCGCGCTTAATAAATAGGAGCCTTTTGTTTTCCTAGGATTAAACATTTGTTTCAACTTCATGGGGACCACTTTCCATTGTTCGCCATTCTGGGCATGGCCCCAAAAAAGGTAATAGTCCGCCCTCAATAATTTCTTACTGACAAAAGGCAGTTTCAATCTAAAGTCAAGTTGGGGACCTCTTCGAAAAAGTTTTAGTCTCCCAGGATATAACGACTTGGCAATTTGAACCGTCTCATAGAGAAAGAATCCCGGATTTAATTCTTGAGGAGGTTTTCCCGCCTCTGAGCTATCCCCATCCTCTGAGCGGAGGAGGTCTCTCAAAGCCCGAAAAAGAGTCTTTCGGCTTGAAACGGACCAATCATGGTTTTTCGAATTAAATTGTTCAGCCGATCTTGAAATTGCGACTGTCACCTTTTGCGCGTCAAACTTCAGAGATTCAAGCAATTCATTCAGGTTGAGATCGGCTCCCAATTTCAAAGCTTCATTTAGGGAAGGATCTTGCCAAGTGAAAACAACTCGTTTTTTAATGCCAGAACTTTTTTTGATCTGAGTCAATTCATTGACAACCGCTAAAAGAAGCTCCACTTGAGCTTTTTCAAAATCCTTTATTGCTACCCCGGAATAAATAAATTGAACGGCGTCGTCCCAAACGTTTCTGACAAATTCTGCCACCCGGTTGTGACTAACATACTCCCTTGCCAATCCAGCCGCATACTTTCTTAGATTAACCAAGTATCTTTTTTCCGCGGCAGGATCATGGTGGTCATATTCCGAATTTTCAAGAACAAATTCATTCAGACGGGCCAAAACTTCCGCAAGATGTTCCCCAAAGATGGGGGCAAGAATTTGCCCGTCTTTTTTAACCCGGCCCGTCCAAAACACCGTAAAACTCTCCTCGCTTAAAAGGTCCGGAAGAAGAGCCTGGGAAATCTCCTCTATGACTGTGTCCAAACCATCAATTCTTTCTGGTAATTCCATTCCAGTGAATAAACCCCAATCCAATTTCAATTGGCCGTAAGATTTAAAATCCGCTTCCAGTAATTTGTTTTCCTTCGACAATCGAAGAAGCTCTTGAAATTTCTCCACAAATTGCTGACGGACTCTGTCGCGCGTCATAACAAGGGCGTTCTCCCTAAAAAAACGCCGAATCTCCACAAATTGCGTTTCTGAAATAGCGGTTTCAAGGGATATCTCTTCTCCAGCCAGGTCCGCAGATGGGGTATCCGTGGGGTCTAAAACACTGGCAATGCCTCCTCCCTTTGCCTCACCTAGAAACTTATCCAAAATGTATTTTATTGGGGCTATTATCCCGACCAACAAAAGAAAAGAATTCATATCGGGAGAAATTAGCAGGCGCAGTATTCCTATGATCATAAACCCGACTAACCCCCCCCATTCCCATTTGAGAAGGGGCAAAATTTTATTGAAGGCGAAATCTTTGTATTCCCCGTAAAAAGCCACGACGCGGTTTCCGATTTTAAAAGGCTTTCTCAGCAAATATTGCCCTAATTGTGTGACACTCCCTAAGAAGCGGATGGTTACTTTTCTATTTCCCACCACCCAATGGGCTTCTTTTCCACCTTTTTCCAATTGAGGGATCGCTTTTTCAAATATGGAAAATAATCGGTTGGGATAATTGGAATCAGGTCCCCCGCCCATATGTGTCCGGGAGTTCATAACAGATAATCTTTTCACCTCAAACAACCTTTCTAATGGGCATTTTTCGCGGGTAAATAATGATAAATACTCCGTCCCCTGGTCGGTTTCAATTTTTGTGATTTTGGGCGCGTAAACCTGATAAGGCATATCTCTCTCACGAAGAATTCTCGCGATTTGAGGAGTATGGAATCCTCCTGTAAAAAGGACAACGCTTTGGGCCGGCATGAGGGGATTCCGGGAAATGGCATGGAAAAGGTTTTTAACCATTTTCTCACTGCGCGTTTCAGCTTCTTGGTAAAAATTCTCAAAAACAGATAAAGAAGCGGAAGACCAGCCGAACGGAGATGTGGATTGTTCCTTTTTGTACTCATCCCATTCGCTGGGGACCATCGCCATTCGAATCAATTTCTCTTTCAGATACACCCAACGCGTCCAACGCACAAGTTGTTTTTCTCCGGGAGCCCTCGCCCGACGAAAAACCATGGCTAAGGAAATTTTATGGACTTCCGCCAAAAGCGCGTCCAAATCGATCCCATCGGTTAAAAAGACGTAATAGAGATAATCCGCGAAGGCCGGATAGTTTTTAAGGTCAATTTTCTCTTTGGAAAAGAATTTCAAAAGCGATTTATTAAGGTCCGCGAAGGATAGATCCCCATTCTGGTAGGAAGCCACCGCCTCCAAAAGAATGGATATTTCTATGGGCTCCAGCTTCTGTCCTAATCTTGATAGGACAGCGGCCCGCTCCTTTTCAGCCCGCGGAAAATCTAACGTCTTCTCAATTCGGTAAGACTCCAGGAAAGGGGCAATTTTCGGATTGAACTGAATTTGAGATTTCTCTTTCGGAGTGCCCGACTTAACCAGGGCATTCAGATAATTTCCAAGATCCATTCTCCCTTGAACAAAATCCGAATTCAAAACGTCGATGGCGGTGAGGGAGGGACCAAACAGCTGTTTTTTTAAAGCGGCAAGCTTATTTTTTTCGTCGGATAGGGCCGCGAGATATTTGTTTCTTTCTTTTTCACCCAAAAAGATGGCTTGGACGTTCAAATCGTAATGGGTTTTATCATCGACTCCGATAAAAGGTGGGATATTATTGTCAGCGACGACTCCCACATAGGAGGGAGCTCCTATTATTCCCTCTTCCAAAAAGCAATCGGCGATTTCCTTTTTCAGTCGCTTATTAGAGCCCGTTCGAAAGGGTGAGAAATTAAATTTTCCAAAAGCCCCTTCGACGCCAACCAACCCGATTTTTCTCTGATTAATCAATGAAATTAATCCTTGGGCGATATTTTTCTGCGCTTCAAAGTTTTGGTGGACATCTTGAATCAAAATGATTTTGGGCCCCTGAGATCCCACAAAAGACTCCCGTGTGTTAAAAAATTGTAACGGATTGGAAATTCTGGACGGGGGGTTGGAAATTAATTTTGATGAAGGGTCTAGGAAGGAGGGAGGATTGGCAAATCGGGGAATTTGAATATCGGAAAAGGAATTTGGATTTGTGGGCGGTTTGGGGAGAGAAGCAAGCTGAGGGGGTCTCTCCATCGAGGACGACCCTCTTAATTTTCGGGTCCGTTCAGCCCAAAAGACTTTTTCAGGTTGCGTGGCGAAAAGGATTTGAGAAAAGAAGAATACGGGAATAAGAAGGCAGGTGAAGCTTCGAAAAGCATTGAATTTTCGGCACGAACTTTTAAGGTTCATGCATATAGGCTATTACTTCGGAGATTAATTTTTCCTTAAGATCCTGTAAACAATTCGTAAATTTTTTAAGAAGGGGTCAGGTCGCACCAGAGGGGAGAAGGTGCCGGTGCTGCAAGATTGGCTGTCATGCCGAGAATTTTCTGCTCGGCATCCAGGGATTAATCCCGTGCAAAAACATCGCGGGATGAAGAAAAAGTTTAACGGTGCCAGCGCCTTCTTACTTCTGGTTCAGGACCAATCGGGTAACGTTGCCTCTGTCGGATAATTTTTCGATCTTATGGCGAATGTCCACACCCGGGATATTGGTCGCATCGGAAATCATATTGATGATTTTCTGGCGCCTCTCTTCCTCAATGGGCGCCCGAGTGTTTTCCACGTACATTTCCACGGTGAGCGGTTGATTGGAATTTTCGCGGATGACGTCAATGGCGCGATCCCAAAGGCTTTGAATGTTCGGCTTCAAATCAGCGGTTCCGGCAACGAAAAGTTTTTCATTGGAGAATTCGATGCACAATTTCCGTTTTTGTTTAAACATGAGAGCGTCCAATTGAAACGGATCGCCCGGAAAGGTATGAACGTTTTCATGCTCATCGAATGTCAGGAATTGATAGGAATACAATGTCCCCACCGCGATATATTCTCCCCGCTCGTTTCGACCGTCCCAATTGATTTCTCTAGGGGGCACGCCTTTCCCTTGAATAATCTTTACATTTTCGCCGGTCTGGTCAGACACGCGGAATTCCCATCTTTTGGAAGCCACTTTCGCCAACCCCGGTTTGAAGCTCACAAGCGGCGGCTCCGGGATGAGTGATTTCCAAGGTCTCAAGACTTGGTTGGAATCAATGACGGAGTAATGTTGAAAATCTTCTTCCGAGGGGATGGGCCGCGTTTCCTGCATAACGTGGTCGGTCTGCGCCGTGCCGCTTTCAATGATTTCTTTGACGTCTAAATCGATGGATGGAGGAGGTTTCTGAATATCCAATTGCTCTTTTACTTCCCCTTTGATGGTTTCAGAAAGCGGAGCGGATGATTGTCCGGGGGCCGGGGTCTTCGTTGCAGCCGATTTTGAAGTCGGCTGGGACTTTGCTGGTGCCGCAGATTTTGCATCCTGGGCTCCCCAAACCAATCCCCCCACCAGAAAAACCGCCGCCAAACAAGTCAAATTTTTAGATAACCGCATGATTACACTCCTTTAAAGGTGAAAATAATGACCCCTTCCTGAACTTCCTTGGATCGCTCAGGGGGTAGCTTGGTGAAAAGCCATTGCTGAAGGGCCGCCATCACTTTTTTATCATAGCTTGGATAACCGGACCCTGTTTCAATGAGAGTCGAAATGACGTTTCCTTGAGAATCAACTTGGAATCGAATCGCCACGCGGCCGTCCACTTCATAGACCGGGAGAACTTTCTTTACGATCGGCCGATTGGCCAAAGGTCCCATAATTTGGAATCCCGCCCCGCTGGAGGAACCTCCTTCTGACCTTGAAACCACGGGCTCCGCCGCCACTGTACGCCTGGGAAGCATCGCGGTGGATCCGCCCCGTCCGCCGGCTCCGGTGCCAAATCCATATCCGCTTCCTCCACCCGACCCGCCTCCCGATCCAAATCCTCCGCCAGCCCCTTGTCCTTGCGCTCCGGGAATCATCCCACCCCCTCCAGGGCCAGACCCGGAAATGCCGGTTCCAATGCCTCCGCCGCCGATAGGAGCGGCGCCGCCGCCTCCCATCCCCGAGGTGGACAGCTCATCTCCGCCCTTCCCGCCTCCCCCACGGCCGCCCCCGGCGCTACCGCCAAAACCACCGGCCGAAGACCTTGAAGAACTCAATTCTTTTCCTTTCAAGGCAGGCAGGGCCACAGGCCCCCCGGCCGCGGGCATGTCCAACGATTTCACGGTTCGATCTGTTTTATTTCCCACCGCCATTGGAACCATATTAATATTGGAGAGTGTGTCGATTTCTTGCGGTTTCGAAATTTGAAAGGGCATATCCTTCCTCGCCACTTGATAAACTTTTTCTTTTAAATTGGATTTGGCAATGGGCTCGGTTCCCATAGAGGAAACTTTATTGATGGGAGATTTGGCTAAATTGGCAGAGGCCAGGAGAGATTCTTGCTTATCTTTGGAACTGACGAATTCCTTTTTCGCCGTAAAGTCTTTGTTCGTCAAATTATCTCCCACCGTCTTAAAAAGAGGCATGTCAGCGGCAATTTTATCTTCCGCTTGGCCCATGGCGATATCATCGGCCTCTTTGGCGGGTGTTTTCTTCGCGGTTTGCGTGAAAAATTTAACCATTTTTCTCAACACGCCTTTTTTGGCGCCTGGCCGGCCGGGCGCTCCCGGTTCGGGGTAGGAAGGAACCTCCGTCTGGTAGCCCACCACCACCAGCGCCTCTCCAATATCGCCGCCTTGGGGTGTTAACAAATCCATCACTCCCCCCTTCCAAAGGAAAAGAAGCAAATGAACGGACAAAGCGACAGTGAAACAAACCGCTTCGCGGTGATTCACCTCAAAAATACCTGTTTGAATTAGGGGGCCTTTCATCATTGTTGCACCGGTTCAATCGCCGCTGCTCTTTGCCGGGTTCCCACTGCGACAGGGAATTTCCCGGCATTGCGATTGACGACTTTAAGGAGTTTATCGACCGCCCCGTAGGGGAGGCTTTTATCGGCCCGGACGATGACCACAATATCTTCCCGGCCCTCAAGCGTTTTTCTGAGCTTCCACGGTAGGTCTTTAAATTCGACGCGGTCATTATCAATTGAAATGAAGCCTTCCGCCGTTAGCGTAACACTAACATTTTGATCCTTTGTCTCTTTGGTCATGGCTTCCGGGAGATCCACCGGCAGGCTGGGGAGATTCACGATGGGGCTCATGACCAATAGGATCACCAATAAAACGAGCGTCACGTCGATGATAGGAACAACGTTCACCCCTGTGACAGCTTCCTCAGTCGGCTTTAATTTTTTCATGATTTCCTACATCCCCTCAACCGTTCGCGGCGGCTTCTTTTCTGCGAGGAACCAAAGACAAACTCTGGGCCCCGCTTTGTTTGGCGATATCCAAAATTCTTATGACTTCTTGATATACCACATCCTCGGCTGATGAAATAAGAACCGTCCGTTCCCGCATCGTGGAGAGGTTTCTTTGCAGGAGCCGGAAGAGTTCATACTCCGTCGTTAGAGGTTGTCCGTTCACCTTGAAACCACTCCGTGTGATATCAATAAAGAGAGGTTTTTCCCCTTTTGCGACCGATGACGGGGCTTCCACGGCTTGAGACGGCTGAACTTGCAGCATGGACTGCATTATCATGGGGGAAATTACCATGATAATAATGACCAAAGTCAGACACACATCCGCCAGCGGAATAATGTTGACTTCGGCTAAAGTCTCTTCTTCGCCTTCTCTAATGTGACGTTTTGGCACGGATTTCGCTCGCTTTCGGCTGCGCGGGTTTTTCTCCCACGGGCTCTCCCCCGTAAATGAGAATAATGATTTCCTGCGCATAATTATTTAGCTTTGTAACGATGCCGCGTAATTTGTACGTAAACATGTTGTAGAAAACGGCGGATGGAACAGCCACAATGATACCCATCGCCGTCGCAATCAAAGCCTCTGAAATTCCCGCCGCCACGATATTGGCACCTCCAGACCCGGATTTGGCCAAGTCATGGAAGGCCTGCATGATTCCAGTCACGGTTCCCAGGAGTCCGATAAGGGGAGACACGAACGAGAAGGTGGCGAATATGCCAAGCCTTTTCCGAAGAACGTCCTGTTGGTTTTCTTTCTCGATTTGCACCAAGTCTTCATTATCAGCCCGGGTGAGATGGGTATTGCTGATGGCGGTAAAAAAAACCTTAGCAAACACGTTATTCTTCTGGGAACACATCGCTCTGGCTTCATGGAGACGGCCGGCCGCGACGGATTGTTTCAATTTTTCCCAAAATTTTTCGCTCCAGCTGCCTATCGTCAAGTACGCCCAAATCCGCTCGATAAGAAACGTCAACATAATCACCGAAAAAATCAACAAGGTGATGATGATAGCCGGATTGACTTTGATAATTCCCATGAAACCCATTTCCATTAGCATATGCTCGCCTCCATTTTTCTATGTCCCGAATTTTGTTGCGTCATTTTATTTCTGACCTTAAAGCTTTTGCCCGATCCAATGCCGCCTGGCGCCACTCCGAGTTTTGCGCGTTCTTGGCAATGTCGTCATAAACCTTGATGGCCTCGTCGATGCTTCCGGCTTCTTGATAAATTTCCGCCAAGGTCACCATTCCCGTGAGCCGGACCTCATCGCTCTTGGGTTCTTTGGCGCGGAGTTTTTCAAACATCTGCATCTCTTTGTTGGGCATCTTCATCACCCGATAAAGCTGCGCCTTGGAATTGAGGGCTTCAAAAGACTCGGGGGCGCTATCGGGAACTTTGTCATATAATTTCAAAGCCTTCTCATAATCCTTATCTTCTTCGCTCAGTTGTCCCATCTGGAGAAACACCTTGGCGAGCTGGGCATCGTTTGGATAATGATTTAGGAATTTTTCATAGGCGCCCAAAGCTTCCTTGTTCTGCTTCATTTTCTTATAGCTCAAGGCGATGTTCATCATCGCGTCCCGGGTTAACGGTCCGTTTGGATCTTCCTCCGCCAAATCATTAAAGGAAATCACCGCTTCGCTGAAATTGCCCGTTTGGAAATGGCTCACCCCCAACCGAAACATGCTTTGGTTTCGGTTCGGAGATTTGGGGAAATTCAAGATGAAGTTTTTATACGCCGTGACGGCTTTGGGAAATTCATCCAGATTGAAATGGCATTCGGCCATGTAATAATAGGCTTCCTCAATTTGTTTGGCTTCGGGGAATTCCCCCACCAATTTCTGGAAATACATGAGAGCCGGCTTATATTGCTTTTGATTGTAGGCATCGGCGCCCATCTGCCAATAAATATCGGCATTCAGTTTGCTCGAGGGGAATTTTTTGGTCAAAGCCATCATATCCCCCTGCATTTTCCCCTGCCTGTAATGCGCCATCTGGAGAAGTTCCATGACGTCTTTGGACTTGGGATCTTTCGGGTAGTTGTTTAAAAATTCCTGAAGTTTGGTTCCCGCCAAATCAAACCGCCCCTCGTTATAGTAGCTCTGGGCAATCATAATACGGGCTTCTTTGGCGTTGGCGTACTGGGGGTATTTTTCTAGGAGAAGCTGAAATTGCTTGGCGGAGTTATCATAATCCCCCAAGCCAAAATTCGTTTTGGCGATTTGATAGAGCGCCATCGGAGCCAGTTCATGATTCGGATAGCCGTCCGCCACCCGCTTCCAGCGCTTGTTGGCCTCTGAATAATACTCGAGGCGGTAATAACACATGCCGGCTTGGTAAAGGGCATGCGGGACCATCGCATCGTCTGGATACCGGTTGGCAAATTCATCAAAATAACCCATGGCTTTTTCGTATTTCTTTTGAGAAAAAAGAACCTGGGCAGTGTCGAGAAGGACGCCCCGTTCTACTTCTTTGCTCTTTATTTCTCCCGCGGCCGCCATCGCTCTTTCATAAGCCATTCCGGCTTCGTCATTCAAACCCGCTTTGGCCATCGATGCCGCCACCCCCAAAAGCGCATAGGCATATTTCGGCGAATCCTTATAATTATCCACCACCAATTGGAACGTGCGCCCCGCCGCTTCATATTGATCCAGGGCAAAATAGGCTTCCGCCACCCAAAGGTAGCTTTCCGCCTGCCACCGGCTGGGACTCACAGGGGACAGCTTAAGCTGGGAATTCAAACTCGTCACGATTTCAGCCAACTGATTGTTTTGAAAGAGAGATGTGGACATTAAATAAATGGCTTTTTCAGAAAAGGCAGAATTACCAAACTGGTCGATGACAATCTGGTATTCCTGGTTGGCTTCCCGGTGTTTTTTCATCCGCTGAAGGCAAACACCTTTGAGTAAATGCGTCTTCGCGGCCAATTCTCCCCATGGATAATCTTTAAGGAATTGTTCCGCCCGGGCCACAGCGGTTTCATCCTGTTTTTGCTGGGCCAAACACCAGATG
>JAKLIS010000180.1 GCA_022709485.1 Elusimicrobiota bacterium
AGCTTTTCTTGCGAAGCAGCGCGCCGGGATTTGTCGAGCGGCGGAGCGCCCTTCTCCCTCTCCCTTGGGGAGAGGGCTGGGGTGAGGGTCCCCGCCGTGCTCATCACCGGCGGCTTCCACACCCCCGAAATCGCCCAACTATTTAAACAACGGAAAATTTCTTACGCCGTCATTTCCCCGAAACTCACCAAAGTGGATTCCGGATCCGGAACCGAGTATCTCTCCATTTTCGCCCGTGAGAAAACGCCCTTGGACCAATTATTTGCAAGTGAGAAACTTTTTATTAGTCCTTCTGGCGTCTACTCTTTTGCGGCAGGACATTCGGGCCAAGTGAATTTTAATAAGGCTTTGGTTGATAGTGATGCGCGGGCCAAAGTGAGAGGGAGCGAACTTGACCTGCGTGTTATATCTACCATTCAGGATTCAGCTCTTGGAATGGTCCGTGCGGAAAGCCCCTCAGATGGAATTAGTCCTGTCATCGTCAATACTCAGGGGAGTCCGGGGGATGACTTCTTGGTTCCGGAGCAAACATTCTCAGAGAAAGTTAAAGAATTTTTCTCAAAAATAAGGCGGCTTTTAGGTTGGAATTTTATTAACCCCTGGGACAGTATTGCCCTTATTTTGCAAATCTCATTTGTAATTAGACGCAAAGTGTTTTCTTTTTCCTATCCGAAAAAGCAGCGGCGGTTGTTCTCAGGAAAACGGCTGGAGGATTTGTTTAGTTTAATTGAGCAAAAAGTTTCAGCGGGCGGACCTCCCGTTGAAGTTCTGGATATCGGGGGAGGTGATGACGCAGAAGTAATGCGGTTGGTTAAGGACCGCTTTGGTGAGAAGGTTAACGTGACGGTAATTGATATTCGCCCAAAAACTCCGTCTGTGCCTGATTCAATTAACTACCTTCAAGGGGACGCCGACAGAATTATTCCAAAACTCCTTACCCGTCAAAAATTTGATGTTGTTTATTCTGATGCGGCCTTGCACCTATTGGCCAATCCCCAGGAGACTTTAATTCAGATTGAATCACTTTTGATGAGTGAAGGGTCAGCCACTGTTTCATTAAATTTTGATTCGACTGAGGATATTCGGGAGTTTTTAAAAAGTCACCCCAATAGTCAATGGTCATTGGTTTATTATGAACCTTGGACAAAGATTACCGTGTTTCGAATCGGAAAAAAACAAACCCTTGTTTCTCCTGCAGCTCCTTACGCACGGTGGCTTCGTGGTTACTATTCCAGCCTCATGCGTTCGTCAAACAAAGAGGATTCCGTTATTTTGCCGCATGCGATTTTCAATTTTTTTGGGGGCCTAACCTCTGAAGGCTTTTTCCCCTTGTCAAATGAGCCACCTAAGGCCACTTTTCCATTGAATAATCTTAAGAACCGTAAAGGAACCATTGTCACCACTTCCATCGGATTGGTTCCACAACTCGCCGAGCTCACCAAGGCTGAGATGGTCGTCAACATTGATATGAACCGGACGGTTAATGAGGTTATTCTCCCTGCCATTGGGCTTTTGGCTTCACGGTTAAAAACTCGGGAACGGATTATCGGGGCCCTTATGTCTCGTCGAACTACTTGGTGGGAGCGGTGGCGTTTAAAAGGGAAACCCATCGAAGAAGTTGTTATGTTTATGCGCAGTAAACCTTACCAAGGGCAATTGGAGGTTAACACAACCGATTGGTTGGCCAAAGAGCTGGAACCGAATATTGGCGAGGATTACACAGGCGCTAACAGAAACAAGGAGAACCTAATTAAATTATCCATTTCTTCCTATCTGAATTTTTTCGGGACCAGGAAGGGTGATGGTGGCGACACCGGTTCTTTTATCGAAAGCTATATTAAGGGGCTCCCAACAGAATTGCTTCCTTGGTTCTCTACTCAGGAATCAATTAACAATTTAATCCGTCTTTTTACCGAGGGACGGATTATTGGACATATTGGAAAAACGAATGAAGATTCATTCCGTCAAATAGTAACCATGATTGAAACTCGACATGCCCCGCCGGTCTCCCTTGTGTACGTTTCAAATATTCCGATGTGGTTGTCTGACCAATTCCAAAGGCCTCCTCAAGACATTGTTGAAGAGATGAAGGAGCAGTGCCGCCTTATGCCCTTGGAGCCGGAAGCAGGCTTTTTATGGGTTTTCAGTCCAATGAGAGCCGATTGGGAAGTTCGGATGGATTCCTTTGGGCCGGGCTCAGAAATGATTGGTCTAGAAAATTTAACCGACAGACCTTCTGAAACTCCTTTGGGGGAAGGAAACCCCAGAGGGAAGGGTGGTACCCTTGAATTTTTGAGTATGGCAGCTATCCCCATCATCATTGCATCCCATTGGGTAGTTACTTCAATTGCATCTAAAATTGCGCCTTTAAAGACTCCATTTTCTCAACAGGTTCCCCGATCCACCGTCCGCCTCACTTGGTTTGCTCTATCGGAGACAATCGGATTGGCGGCTGGGGTTTACAGTTTTAAATTTGGTTTGAGTCTTTTGACGTTTATGGATCCCACCGCACTGACCGCTCTCCTCATAACAGGAATTTTCCTCATAGGGCTTGTTTTCTCTTTGGTCCATCCTGATTTATATGACCCGGCCACTTATAGAAAGGAAGAGCTGACGAAAGAAGGAAAAATCAAATGGATTCCTTTCATCAGGGTGATTGCATGGAGAATTGTTGGCGGAATTGGCTTTACCAGTCTCTTATTGTTGCCCGGCGGATTTTTCTGGAGTTGGAGTGTTCATACGATTCTCAACATTATTATTCAAATGGGCAAGAAAAGAGGATTCATTAGGGAAAGCTATGTACGAATGTTTAATGTTTCGAAAATTGATGTGGCTCAGCTACCCGTTCTAACTGAGAAAGATATAGAAAAATTTTTTGAAGATAAAATTGCTGACCGCTTTTTCCGTTCTATTGTTCACCGAAAAGGAGAACCAGTTACGGCAAACATTGCGAGTAATTGGATCCGGAGTTTAAACCTTAAGGAAATTACAACCGCCGCGGAAGCTTCAGGAAAGGCCAAAATCACAATTTTTAAGTTCACGGATAACTATGGCGGAGAGGTGTTCCTTATGATGGTTTTGGACTTGGAAGGGAATACCAGGTCTATTGGAATCCAAGGAGGACAATATGTTGGGGAAGGGGGCCTTCCGCCTTTGGGTGTTCGAACAATGTATTGGCAAATTCCCTGGGAATTAATTGAAGTGTTTGAAAATGAATTGCAGGCATTTGACGTTGCTGAAGGTGTAAAACGGTTCACTTCAAACGAAATCTGGACGATAGGTTTACCATTTATTATTCATAAAGATGGAGACCCCCACCTATATAACTATCTTTATCATTGTCCCAATGCCTCCAAGTTTATTAAGTATTGGCTCGACCGCGGTTTAATGGTTTTTCCGGCTCGAAGAATCACGGTGAGTCGGCCGGATGCTGCTTTTGCGCATTTTCTTCCTTTTCGAAACAGCATAAACCGGACCCTAAATGGAGCGCGAGCCTCCAGCCTGTTTTTACATGAATTCATTCATGCAGTTTTTAAAAAGTTTCCCTCAGAAGTCCAGAGTGAAATCTCAAATTATTTTGAGGTTCACCATCCCGAATTGTTTGATCTCTTTAAAAATAACATCGCTTACAAGGGATCTGAGGCCAATTTTGCGGAGGAGGGAATGGCCTATTATCTTTCGATGGCAATTGGGGGGCTCGCAGCCATCAATTTGGATGGAACCGTTTTAACTCTAAATCCTGAAAAAGACATTAATTTCTTTGCTTCTATTGGATTCATTTCTGAAGAAATGCGGCAGGAATTGCTTAAGGTTTTTCAACCGCCACAACAAGCAAACCTGTTCGAACCAAACAGTATTGAAAAAAAATATCCGATCAATATTTTTCAAATTTTTCAAATCAAATCGGTGCCTCAACCAAAAATTGAATTCACCATTCCTCCAAATTTCAGAATCGAAGCAGAATTAATTAAAAAAACACCTCCCGTTACACAAAGGTCCATTTCCAGAATGGTTACTTCAGTAAAAAATTGGATTGGTTCATTTCTCGGTAATAAATGGGTTGACGGTTCTAAACAAGGCAGGGGTGGGATCCATGAATTTTTGAGGGCCTTATTTTTTCCGAAGTTAACCGTCGCGGAATATGGCCAAAGAAAAGCCGGGCGGTTTGAGACTGCCCT
>JAKLIS010000181.1 GCA_022709485.1 Elusimicrobiota bacterium
TGTTTTTCTGAGCAACCCCCCTTAATTCCTTTGCCGGTTTTGAAGTTCAATCCCGTTTATCATCATTTTTTCACCTTCTGAATAGAACTGGTTTCCCTGTTCCGCAAAGTCGAAAGTTTTTTCTTCAATGGGTGTTCTGTTATGTTGCCTGGCGCAGGCCGGAATAATGGAAATTAAAAAAAGTGGAATAAGAAATTTTCCATTGGTCATAACGAGGTCCCCCTTTATAAAATAATGTCCGGTTTCTTTTCTCTACGGCTAACCTAAAATTAAGTTCTTTCTACACAAGGTCCCCCCTTTTTGACTAAATCTAAAAATAGGCGATGATTTCTATACGTTTTGGGGGTACACTGTTCAAGTCATCAGGAGCAGTCGCATCCCCTTTGCCCTCATGGTCCCGGTCCCACACCCCGAAGATAAGGAGAAATTATGAGTAAGTGTGTTGTTCAACGTGATCCCAGAAAAGACGCCGCCGCGCAAAATGCCCAAGAGGGCGTGGTGACGGTCGCGGATTTAAGTTTGCTGACAGGCATTCCCGTCCCCCAGCTAACGAAGTTCGCGAAAACGGGCCTTTTAGAGCACTATGGAGAATATCATGGAAAACGATTTTTTAATTTCCAAACCATCGCCAACTGGGCCGTTGCCCCGGGAGAAGACTCCAACGAGGCGAAAATCGTGATTCGAAAAGGAATGGAATCAGAGCTTCGGACGCATGATTGCCCTTATTCGATTGAAAGGTCTGGAAGTCGCATCAAAATAAACTGGAAAGTTTCGGTTGTGGCTTTAAGCTGAAAGGTTTTCCTTCTTTACGTAATCGTCAATGAGCACGTCGCTGACCTGAAATCCTTCATTCTTAAGTTTTTGAACCATATCGTCTTTTTCGATAGATTTCACATACGCCTCGATGGGTTCAATCGTTCCTTTTTTGACGAGCCGTATAAGGGCTTCATTCAGGCTTCGCATCCCTTGGGATCCGCAGGATTGCATAATGGACGGGATCTGATAGGTTTTTCCCTCGCGGATAAGATTGGAAATAGCGGAATTGGCCAGCAATATTTCATAGGCGGCGA
Organism: Elusimicrobiota bacterium; assembly: GCA_022709485.1. Taxonomy (GTDB): domain Bacteria; phylum Elusimicrobiota; class Elusimicrobia; order F11; family F11; genus JAKLIS01. The sequence goes on from JAKLIS010000181.1 coordinate 1,071, forward strand.
TTCGACCCTTGGGCAGCTTTTGGCATAAAACCTGAGCCACCACCCCCAATAGAGTTGTCGATAACATCGATCGAATTTGAGATTGCTTATCTGCTGGAAACATATCGATGATGCGATCTACAGTGGAAGCAGCCGTTGTCGTGTGAAGCGTTCCAAACACCAAATGCCCCGTTTCGGCGGTCTCCATGGCTGTTTCGACGGTTTCTACGTCCCGCATTTCTCCGATAAGAACCACATCCGGATCTTGCCTCAACGCGGCGCGGAGCGCCACTTTGAAATTCCGCGTGTGCCGGGTGACTTCTCGTTGATTAACAAGACAAGATTTATCGGGATATACAAATTCAATGGGGTCTTCAATGGTCACTATATGTTCGGTTCGGACGGAGTTTATGTGGTTTAGAATGGACGCCAAAGTGGTCGATTTCCCGCTCCCCGTCGGACCGGTGACGATGATTAAGCCCTTGGTAAGGTAGCAAAATTTCTTGACGACCTTCGGTAGCCCCAGTTGATCCATCGTCAGTATTTTGGATGGGATAACGCGAAAAACGGCTCCCAAACCCCGGTTGTCCACAAAATAATTCGCTCGAAATCGGGCCAAATCCGGGATTTCATAAGCGAAATCGGTATCCCCTGTTTGAAGGAAGGCCTCCCATTTTGGCTGGGTAATAATTTCCGTTAATAATGACTTCATCGTTTCTGCGGTGAGAACGACGTTTTCGAGGGGTTTGACTTTCCCGTGAACGCGGATAAGAGGAACTCTTCCGGTCGTTAAATGAAGATCAGAGCCCTCTAAAGCGCAAAGTCTTTTAAAAAATCTATCTAAACCAGCCATTTTATTTTTGATCGACTTACGGACCAAGAATAACCACTTAATTCGAAAATTCAAGACAAACAAAATAAAAGGCAGAGAGTTTTTTTAAGGGACGTCCTCCGGAAAAGTACTTTTTAAAGATTTTCTATATACTGACTGTTCCGTGCTTTTTGGGAACCGAAAAGGATAAAGGGGCCATGCCGAAACGATTTAGAAAAATTTATATCGAGATAAGCAACGTCTGTAATCTGCGTTGTTCCTTTTGTCCGGAGGTGGTCCGTGATAAGCAATTTATGGGTCCCGCCCTCTTTAAGAAAACAGCGGCGGCGGTCGCCCCTCTCACCGGTGTGGTCTGTTTTCACCTTATGGGCGAACCTCTTCTTCATCCCCAGTTTGAATCCTACTTGAACGTCTGCGGCCAGTTGGGCCTTCGGGTCGAGTTGACGACCAACGGAATATTGCTGGATGAAAAACGGGCGGATGCGCTTATGAACCCTGCCATAAGTCAGATTAATTTTTCGCTTCAAAGTTTCGAGTCCAATTTTCCTGAAACCGACGATTCTATCTACCTTAAGCGGCTATTTCATTTCACGGAGCGCGCCCTCTGCGAGCGCCCTGATATGGACATCTACTACAGGCTCTGGAACGATGGAGAGGCCGGGGCTCGCGCGGCCCACGATCGAATGATCGAGAAAATCCGGCAGGGTCTTGGCGCTGATTTCCATCCTCATAAGCGGATTCATTGGCAAAAAAATCTGCACATCAAAGGGCGTGTTTATATCCATAGGGACGTCCGGTTTGAGTGGCCTCATCCCAGCCGGCCCGTTCGCAGCACGATCGGCTTTTGCCACGGACTTTCTTCTCATATTGGAATCCTGGCCGATGGAACGGTGGTTCCCTGCTGCCTGGACAAGGAAGGGGTTATCAATTTAGGGAACTGCGGTTCAAGGCGTTTGAGTCAGATCATTAATGCGCCTCGCGCCCTATCGATCCGCCAGGGGTTCCGGAACAGAATCCTGGTGGAGGATCTCTGCCAGAAATGCACTTTCATCTCACGGTTTGACCGCGATTACCTACTGAAAAACGCGGCGGGTATATACCCTTTCTGTGGGAACCGATGTGAAAAAACTCTTCCACCCAAATATATACCCAAATAATAAATTGCCGTGTTTACGTCCCTCCAACAGTACCTTGGACCACCCGTTTAAATTTCTCACTATTAAATAATTTTAATCGCACCCCAATTCCTCCTTTACTGGCCAATTTGGTGCTTAGAATTAATGAAGCGAGGCAAAAAACCTCTGAGTGAATGATTTGTGACCTTTATCATCTATAAAAAGGTGGTTATTAGGGAAAAACTTAGATGATGGAAAAGCTGAAACAGGACAAAATTTTGGAACCCCTATGACTCGAATGCCGGCCATCATTAATTGGGACACCGCCCAATACCCCAACGGTTTGCGCACGGTTTCAGCGGTGGCGGCCGATAATGAGGGGACCCAAATAGAAACGCCATCGGTGACGATCACAATTTGCCATGAAAATAGCGAATGGCTTCATTCACGCCCAAATGGGAACGCTACGTCACTCCCCGTTTGAATGGGACGGCCGGAATGAAAAGGGAGAGATTATGGCTTCTGGTGTTTACGTTTATTCCACCCAGAATTCCGATGGGGAAACCGTCACAAAGAATATAGTGGTAATGAAATGAGATTTGAAGCCGGAGAAGAGATGGGGCCTATGAAAAAGAACCACATCCGAATCCTGAGCCTAATATTGATGTTCCAAACATTATGTGTGTTGGGGTATGGAACGGAGTGGTTTGTTTCTGTGGATGGGAAAGTGGGCAACCCCGGGACGCAGGCGGCCCCGTGGGATATTTCCTCTGCCCTGCTCGGACACAATGGAGACGTGAAACCGGGAGACACTATTTGGCTTTTGGAGGGAACCTACGTTTATCCTGACCGCATTAGCGGGGGCGGATTTGCCTTTCATCTTGAAGGAACTCCGGAGGCGCCGATAGAGGTTCGGCCCTACGACCATGCCCGCGTCACCCTTGACGGCGGGCTGGGAACAAAAGACGCGCCCAAGCATGTGCGTATCTATGAACTCGAAGCCTTGGTGTCGGAAAACCTTATTCAACCGCCCACCAACCCCAACGATGGAAGCAATCCCGGCGGCTTTAACCTTCCCCTCGGCGGCATCGGCTTTCAGCAGGGGAGAGACTTGCGCCTTATCAACTGCGTAATCCACCACAACACCGGTGGTGGTATTGGATTTTCCAGCTATGTATCGGG
>JAKLIS010000182.1 GCA_022709485.1 Elusimicrobiota bacterium
CAGGGACTTTATGGCCTCCAGCGCTCTGCCCATCATTTCCTTTCCCCCCACAGGATGGAGAACCTTGGGAAGGTCCGACTTCATTCTTACGCCTTTTCCTGCCGCTAAAACCAAGACAGATATGACGGGTTTCATAGTTAGTTTTTGGAAACCTCCACTGAGCTGGAATTGCGAATCAAATCTTGAACTTGGCCGCTGAGATCATGCAGTTTTGAGCGGAATCCGTTCCGAGTTTCTTCATCAATAAATCCCTGCCGAGCCGCCACTTCAATCCAATTGGAAGCTTCCCGAATAGAATTCCAGGCCGCCCAAAAATAGTTCTTTTTTTCTATAGATCCTTTTTGGGCTTGTCCTTCGGCAATATCTGAGGGAATGGATCCGGCCGCCTTCTTAAGCAGGTTGGCCAAAAAATAAGTATTCCGCGGCAAATCGTTGGCTACTTTTTCAAGCGATTCGTTTAAACCCAGCGCTTCGTTATAAAGCTCGATGTTTTTTAGTTGAAACATAATTATGATTTGTATGGAATTTCAGTCGGGGAGGACCGCTTTATAGCAAAAAGCAGGCGATCTGGGCGGCTTTTTTTAGATCGACGGCCAAAGCAGTCAAATCTTCCATGGGGCGAACAGACCTACTTATCAAAGAGTAATACGATCCCCTCCTATGTTAACCTGGATTTTCAGGTTAACTTATGTTAATCTATTTTTGCGAGTTAACATAGCCCCATAAAGGCAAAATCAATGAAATACTATTCAATACCAGAGGCCGCCAAATTAATCGGTGTTAGCCGAATTGCCGTCTACAAGCGGGTTAAATCGGGCAAACTGAAAGCGATTAGAACAGGCAGGAATTTCGCGATTCCAGAAACGGCGCTACAAATCCTCCCCAATCGGCCTTTAGACGCAAGAGCAAAAGCCAAAATTAAATCCGGCGTAAAGCGCGTTGTTTCAGAATACGGAGAAACACTGCGTCTTCATGGCAAGGAATAAATGGGCACTGATTTCTTAACAATTGCAGAGGTCGAACAAATCGCCTATCAACTGGCCCAGGAAACAATGGAGTTTGACGAACACATTCCCGCCTTCTCCACCCGATTCCCCAATCGGCTTGAAAGCTGCATCAACGTGCCATTTCAGACATTCGGGGATAAAGACATGTATAGTACATTGATACAGAAAGCGGCGATCCTCTTTTATGTCATGATAAAAAACTACCCTTTCCAAAACGGGAATAAAAGAATCGCTGTAACGACCCTCTTGGTTTTTCTTTTAATGAATCATAAGTGGCTATCCGTCAATCCCCATGATCTTTATGAATTCGCCGAATGGGTGGCCAAAAGCGATCGTGAATTGAAAAGAGGCGTTGTTCATACAGTTGAGGATTTTTTAAAGAAGTATTTGACGTCGCCGGATTGACCGGTGCGGGTTAAGGGGGAAGGGGGAAGGGGTCAAGTCGCCACTTACGCCTTTTTTGAGATGTCCAAAGGTGCCGGTGCTGCAAGATTGCGCCGTCATCCCGTGATGTCTCTGCACGGGATCTAGGCCGGGATGCCGAGCAGAAAATTCTCGGCATGACGATGTCTCGGCATGACGATCCCACATGCAATCTTGCAGCACCGGCACCTTTTCTCTATTCGTAGCGGAGGGCTTCGATGGGAGAAAGAAGCGAGGCCTTGCGCGCAGGCCAAAAGCCGAACACAATTCCGACAGAAGCGGAAAAAAGAGACGCCAATAAAACGGCGTTGGGCGTGACGATAGCGGACCATCCCGCCATCTTGGACAAAATGAGCGAGACACCGGTCCCCAAGGCAATACCAATAAGCCCCCCCAAAAGAGAAAGAATCACCGCTTCAATCAAAAATTGAGCCAATATCGCGCGCCGTGCGGCGCCGACGGCTTTCCGAAGACCGATTTCGCGGGTCCGTTCACTCACCGATACGAGCATTATATTCATGATTCCGATTCCTCCGACGAATAAAGAGATGGCCGCCACGATGCCCAGAAGAAGCGAAAAAGTTTTGGCGGTGCCGGCGATGGCCGCCTGAATATCCGCCATATTCCGAAGCTCAAAATCGTCTTCTTTGTTTGCCGCTAAACGATGCCTCTGGCGCATGAGGCGCCGAATGTCCTCCATGACGTCCGGCATCGCCTCAGGCGAAGTGCACTCAATAGCGATCATGTTCAGATATTTTTTGCCCAAAACCCGGTTCATGGCCGTGTTCAAAGGCATCAATATCACATCATCCTGATCTCGAAAGCCTCCCCCCCCTTTTAAAGGCAAAATGCCGATCACCTGAAAATGAAGCCGGTTGATGTTTATTTTTTGCCCCAGTGGGTCGTCTTTCCCGAATAACCGGGTCACCACCGTTTGGCCGAGCACCGCCACCCTGTCCAATTTCTCATTTTCTTCCTCAGTGAAGAATCGACCGTAATAAGGTTGGGAGGCCCGCATGGGAGCGTAAATGGGCAACGCCCCGGTGATCTGGGTGTTGGAGTTTTGAGCCCCTCTGACCACTTGGGCATTTCCGGACACATTCCCATCCACCCGCAAAATATGGGGATTGGCCTTCCCAATGGCTTTCACATCTTCAATGGTGAGGCGGCTCACGCTTCCCGCCTCGCCGCGAACTCCCCGCATGGAAGGAGACCCGGGTCGAAGCATCAGAAGGTTGGAACCCAAACTGGCCAACTGGGATTCAATATCTTTTTGCGCCCCGCTTCCCACGGCCAACATCGCGATAACGGCGGCCACCCCGATTAAAATTCCCAGAACAGACAAACCGCTTCGAACCTTATTGGCTGTAATGGCCCGGAGCGCGGACAATGTAAACTCCTGGCTTTCAAAGATGCCCGTCAAAAATGTCCGGACTTTGGATTTTTCCGGCGGTACGGGTTTTGAAACGGTATGCCCATGCGTCTTTTCGTCTTTCACGATTTGGCCGTCTTTAATTTGGATGATCCGTTTGGCGTGCGCCGCAATTTCGGGGTCATGCGTGACCATGATGAGGGTTATCCCCTCCGCGTTTAATTTCTTAAGCATCCCCAGAATTTCTTCCGATTGGTCGCTCGCGAGATTTCCCGTGGGCTCATCGGCAAAAATAATGCGAGGCTTGTTGACGAGCGCCCGCGCAATAGCCACTCGCTGCTGTTGCCCGCCGGACAGCTCATTTGGTTTATGATCCATGCGATCTCCCAAACCCACCATGGTCAGAAGTTCTTTGGCCCTTTCATCGCGGTCGGTTTCCCCCGCATAAACCATGGGGAGAATGACGTTGTCTTTGGCGGATGTTCGGGACAAAAGGTTGAACATCTGAAAAATAAACCCGATTGTTTTTGAGCGGAGCTCCGCCCCTTCATCATCCGAAAGCTTGGACACATCCCGGCCTTGAAGTTTATAGGCCCCTCGCGTGGGCCGATCCAAGAGTCCCATAATCTGCATGAGGGTGGATTTGCCCGAGCCGGAGGGACCCGTGATGGCCACAAACTCGCCTTCTTCAATGGTAAGAGTGACGTCCTTTAAAACCCGGAGTTCCTCTTTCCCCAAAAAATAAGATCGGCGAATATCTTTGAGCTCGATGAGGGCCATTATTGCCTTTGAGGGGCGGCTTGATTGGATGAGCTGCGGCGCGCCCCCCCAGACCCGGATGGAGAAGCCGAGGATCGCGGACGCCCGGGGAAAAGAGGACTTGAGGTTTTCGCCTGTTGAGGCACATAGCGATCAGCGACGACCAAAATGGAATCTCCCGCGTTTAAACCTGAAATGATCTCCGCCTCGTCGCCGTTATTTAAACCCACCTCCACCGATTTATTGACGGGCTTTCCGTCAGGGCCGGGGATTACGACCTCCGACTCTCCCTTGCCGCTGGTTTTAAGCGCGGCGGAAGGAATAAGCAGCGTGTTTTCTTTGCGTTCAGATATAAAACTCACGCTCGCCGTCATTTGAGATCTGAAAAAAGGCGGCACAAGGCGGGGCTCCACTTTCACTCCGTAGGTGATTACATTCGACACATTGCTTCCTTCATACAGGATACTGGTAACCGTTCCATCGATGGGTTGCCCCGCGTAGGCGTCCAAATTGATTCGAGCCGCCATGCCTATTTTTACCTTGCCGATGTCCACCTCATCCACATGGGCTACCACAATA
>JAKLIS010000183.1 GCA_022709485.1 Elusimicrobiota bacterium
CCAAAACCCTCGTGGAAAAGTCTGTTGCGATTGAAAACAACATCCTTTCCAAAACAGAGGGGTATGTCAAAAAATATGATGTGATGGACGAGGGCCCTGAAGGGGAACTTTATAAGACCAAAATCAGGGCCCTCGTCGCATTAAAAGATTTGGAAGCGGACTTAAACAGCATGTCTCTTCTCAAAGCGCCGGTCCTTCAGCGGCCGCGCGTGCAGGTGGTCCTCTCCGAATATATAGAAAAAGAAAAAATTGAAGATACACCGGCGGCGCGCGCGCTGGAAAGCGCCCTTCAGGCGGCGGGGTATGTAATTATAGGGGCTGAAAGAAGCGGAGAAGCGGAACTTTTGTTCCGAGGGAAAGCCACCGCTTTTCCGTTTCAAGGCGAGGGATTGGGCGGTTTTGTCTCTTTCCGAGCCCGGTTGGATCTCCAAGTGGAAAAGCCCGGAACCAAAGATATTTTGATGTCTTACTCTAAAGAAGCGAGCGGCCTTGGCGGTAATAGGGACTTGGCGGGACTCAAAGCCCTTGAAGTGGTGGGTAATCTTGGCGGAACTGAATTGGCCGAGAGAGTGGCTGAAAATTGGGGCCAGTCAAAAAACTTGAGAATTTTTGTTGAGGGCGTGGGGACCTTTGAGAAAGCGGAACAGGTGAAAAACCATATTTTAGGCCAACCGGGAGTCAAAGATTTAATCCTTCGCATGTTCGACGAAGAAATGGCCCAGTTTGAGGTCCAGCTTGATCAGATTCAGGCGATGGAACTGGCCAGTCAGCTTTCTAAAAGTCAAACAATGCCGCTTCAAATTTTGGAAACCCAACCCCAGCTCATCAGACTGAAGCTCCAATAAGGGATTAACTTGCGAAAAATTAGAAGTGTCGCGATCATTGTCGTGGCTTTATTGAGCGGCTGCAAAGTCCAACCGCCCAAACCTCCTCTTGTTGAAACGGTCGCCATACTTCCCTTTGATAATTCTTCCAACGATATTAATGCCGCCGATTTCCTTCAGAAAAAGGTTTATTTGGCTATGAAGTCGGGGGTGTATCAAGTCAGAAGCATTCAAGAGACCAATGAATTTCTAAAAGAAAAAGGGATCACCGACGGTGGACAGTTGCCTGTTTTGGATCCGCGCCTTATCGCCAAGGATTTAAATGTTCAGGCGCTTCTTTACGGCCATGTTGAAAATTTTGGATCCGTTAATATCGGATTTTACACGGAAAAAAAAGTGACATTGGCCCTTTGGATGGTGGATGGAACAACCGGAGAGAAATTGTGGGAATGCACAAAAACCGGCGTTACTCGAAATTTCACGTTAGATTCAAAAAAGGCCAAGGAAAATCTGGTGGGCGGTTTGGCCGCCCAGGTGGTGGACAAGATGTTGAAAGTGCCGCTGGAAGACGAAACCAATCAAGCGGTGGTCCAGACGCTCCGAAGCCTTCCCGGTTTTAATTTCACGGGATTCGCGGTCGATGAGGATGATCCCAACCGAGCGGCGAAGAAAAGCGCGGCGGATTTAATAAAAGGGCAGATTAAAGGCGGTCAATAATCCGTCATTCCCGCCCCGCCTGCCGGACGGACAGGTTTCCCGGGAAGGGCGACTTGTGAAGTAAAAATTTATCATCTGCGCAATTAAAGGAGGAGTAAATGAAATTCTCAAAGCTGTTCCCAACATGTCTCACAGGATTTTTTTTGATTGGCGCTTGTGCGCCCGGAACTCGGATTAAACAAAAGCAAACCACATCAGTGAATCCAACGGAAAAAGTGGAATCCGCCTTTACCGGCCCGAAACGCCGAGTGGGCGTTGTGGATTTTCAAAATAAAGCCCCCTATGCCCAGGCCCGTTTGGGAGAAACCGCCACGGATATCATGATCACCGAACTCGTTAAGACGGGGAAATACATTGTGGTGGAAAGAGACAAGCTGGACAAAATTTTGGCTGAACAAAAACTAGGCCAAACCGGAGTCATTGATCCCGCCACCGCGGCGCAAGCCGGAAAAATTTTAGGTCTCCAGGCGATTATTACCGGGAGCGTTTCGCAGTTCGGGGTGAAATCCGAAGGAAAAGATTTCATCGTCTCTCAATCAAAGCAGCAAATTGTGGAATGCACGGTGGACCTTCGGGTGGTCGATAGCGAGACCGGCCAAGTTCTTTTGGCTGATTCCGGAAAAGGCGTGGTTCGAAAAGCCTCCGGGAAATTCCTCGGCATGGGGAATCAATCCAAATATGATGAAACCTTGGAAGGAGAGGCTCTTCGGGCGGCCATTGTTCAATTCATGACGAACTTAAGCTCCCAGCTCAACAAAAAGCCGTGGAGCTGCCGCGTGGCCGCGGTTGAAGAGGGGCAGGTTTATTTGAACGCCGGCATCGAATCCGGACTTCAGGTCGGCCAAAAATTAGATGTTTTTTCCCAAGGAAAAGAAATTAAAGATCCCAACACGGGCATCGTTTTGGGCCGAACCGAAAGCAAAATTGGGTCTCTCAAAGTGGTGTCTTTCTTTGGAGACGATGGATCGATCGGGTCGGTTACATCGGGCGAGGTCCCCAAAGTTTCAGCCCTCTGCCGCCTGGCGGATTAACAAATATATTCCTCCTCTTTTCCCTCCCCATCGTTTCTCAATGGGGAGGGTAGGGAGGGGAAAAAAGGCCCTCCCCCCTACCCCTGCCTGTCCGGCAGGCAGGTCCTCCATTGAAGAGGCATGGAGGGGAAAGAAAAATTTATGGATATCGTTCTTGTTCACGGTTACAACGTCACATCTACCAAAACGTACGGGAACCTTGCCGTTCGTCTTAAAAAACTCGGATATAAAATTAAAAATGTTTATCTGAGTAAATACATCACGCTGGATGACGACCTAGACTTAAAAGACATTGTCCGCGCCTTTCAGGCGGCTCTGGTCGATCTTTACGGCGCTCAGTTGGGAAAAAAGAAATTCGCTTGTGTTACGCATTCCACAGGCGGTGTGGTAGTGAGAAGCTGGATTGATCGTTATTACAGCCAGAGATCCGGAGCCATTCCCATATCTCATCTCATCATGCTGGCGCCGCCGGGACATGGGTCTCGCCTTTCAAGTTTGGGTAAATCCCGTTTGAGCCGATTAAGAAGCCTGTGGGGTGTGGAACCGGGCCTGCGCATTTTGGACGCCCTCGAATTGGGCAGCCAATTTCTTTGGGATTTAAATTCCGCGTGGATGGGAAAAAAATTCCACAAGGCGGCCGGCTTTTACACTTTTGTGATTGCCGGCCAATGGATAGACAAAAAATTATGGGACACCATTATTCCGGCCACGTATGAACGCGGATCCGACGGTGTGGTTCGGACGTCCTCATGCAATTTAAACATGCAAAGAATTCTTTTTGACGGGGGTAAAATAAAAAAGGATTCGATTGACGGAGTTCCCTTTCTCATCACCCCTCGAACTTCGCACGCCAATGAGGACTATGGCATCATCGGAAGCATTCCTTTAGAGGGGACCCATCCGGTATTGGATGCCATCCTTTCCGCCTTGGACGTGGGCAGCAAACGAGAATATGAGAGAGTCGAAGCCGAATTTGCTCTCCGGACTTTGAATCTTCAAAGTCAGGAAACTTATTTTGACGGGAGCGTCATGGACCGTTACTGTCAAATAGTGTTTCGTATTCGCGACAACATGGGAAACAATTTGAATGATTACGCGGTGGAATTCATTGATTCATCCGGGCGGGGAGATCGATTTTTATCCGGCTTCTTTGCAGACCATCATAAAAACCAAGTGAATCCCGAAAACTTCGTTTACTATTTAAGCTTCGATAAAGCGCAGGGCATACCCGACGGAAAATTGGGATTTAGAGTGCAGTCCGTCCCAGACACCGATCTCGTTTCATATGAGGATTTTGACTTCAGAGGAGCTTATCCCGAAGTAAGAAATATTTTGAAGCCGAATCAAACGACCTTTGTCGATATTGTCATGCGCCGCCGGCTCAATAAAAACATTTTCCGGCTGACATCCAATCTTTCCTACCAAAAGATCAAGCCCGACCCCAGCCCCGATTGGATTGAATAGGAAGAAGGGGTCACCCATTAGGAGTCCCCCGTCAAGGGGTGAATAGAAATCCCGCTAAAGAATTCGTGCTGCATA
>JAKLIS010000184.1 GCA_022709485.1 Elusimicrobiota bacterium
ACGGCGATAAAAAAGACGGTGATTAATGTGTTTAAGGCCCAACGGCCGGAGGTTGAAAAGGGGATATCTTTCTTGATAGTGGCGCGAATGAGGAAAACCAGGCATAAAATTTCGACGATTAATTGGGTAAAAGCCATATCGGGGGCTTTGAGAACGAGAAAAGACATCGAAAGCCCCAGGCCCACGGCGCTCACGCTGATAACGGCCGACAGCAAATCGTGCAATTCGATGGCGGCAATCGCCCCGATGATCATCAAACCAAACAAGATATACAGTTCAATCATTTATTGACTCAACAAAAACAACATTAAAACGGCGGCTCCCAGCAAAACCCACGCTAAATATGTGGGAAGAATCCCATTATGGAGATTTCTTAAAATTTTGGTCAGCCGGGAAACCACTCGGACCCCAACATCATAAGGATCAAATTGCTTGTTTTCAGCCAAAGCGAAAGTTTCTTTTAGACCCGGGAGGTCCTGAATAGTCCGGTAAAAATCGGTTCCGGACATGCGCATTTCAGGAATGGTCTCAAGTTTCTCTCCTCCCACAAAAACTTCAGTCTCACGAATTTTGGCGACTGAACCGGCCAGATAAATCACAAAGCCAATAAAAATGGATCCCAATAGAAAAATGACAGCCAACCCCGAATTCCAGATGCCCGGCATCGCCACTTCGTATCCCATGCTGGGGAAAATCCATTTTTGGAGAGGAATGGAATTAGAGAAGCCGAAGAGAAGACAAAGGAATGCCAGGACGCCGGCGGGGATCCACATGAAAGGGCCCGTTTCTCTTTTAATTCCGGCGCGGACCCCCTCTTCTTGAGACGGCTGTCCCAAGAAGACGGCGTGGACAATTTTCATAAAGCTGGCCAAGGTAAACGCGCTTCCCACCATCGCGGCCAACAACCACACGATCCATAAATATCCCCCTCGATGGGCCATTTCAACAACGCCCTGGAGGATCATCCATTTTGACGCGAATCCGTTTAATGGGGGGACTCCTGAGATGGCAAGAGATGCAATGAGGAAAGAGATGAATGTAATTGGCATCGACTTTGCCAAGCCGCCCAGTTTATCCAAGTCCGTTGTCCCCGTTTCTTTTTCCACCGCGCCGCTGCAGAAAAAAAGGCAGGATTTGTAAATGGCATGGTTCAACATATGGAAGAGTCCGCCGGCAATGCCCACCGGAATTCCGGTTCCGATTCCTAAAACCATATATCCCACCTGGCTCACGGCATGGTAGCCCAAAAGCTTTTTTAGGTCATGTTGAATGAGAGCCATCATGACCGCGGCCACAATCGTGACGCTTCCGATAATTAAGAGCATGGTTTGAAGCCCCGCGTTCAATTTAAAAAGAGTAAAGCTGAGCCGGGCCAGAAAATAAATTCCCAACAGCTTATCCAAAGAAGCCGGCAGAAAGGCCGTCACGGGCACGGGCGCGTTTAAGGCGGTGTCCGGGACCCAGGAGTGAAAAGGCATGGCGCCGGCCTTGGCCAAAGCCCCGGCGGCCAGACAAATAAAGGCGAGGGTGGCGAGCTTACTGTCTGTTCCCAGCCGGATAAAATCCATGTCCAAAGTGTTTGTCAGTTGAAACACCAAGGCCAGCCCGAGGATCATCAGGGCATCCGACCCGCCGATAATAATCATGGCTTTCTGCGCGGTGGCCGAGGCCCCTTCTTTCCGGCCAAAATTAATAAGAAGGTAAAGTAAGAGGCCTAAAAATCCCCAGAAAATAAGAAGGACAATCAAATGTTTGGCAAAAACAACCCCAAGAGAACTCAACAGGGTTAAAAGCAAATAAGAATGATACCGGAGCCATCCATCTTGGCCTTTTATTAATGAAAAAGAATAGAAAAGAGTTAATAGATAGAAGAAAATCGCAAACCCTCCGATGAAAAGAGAGAATGCGTCCGCTTTAAAATAAGGAAGCAATTGATTTAGCAAGCGCCCATTTCCTTTCTAATTCGATTTGTCTTTTCCTGAGAAAGCCGCACCAAATCCCCGCCGCTGAAAATTTTGGTCCCTTTGGTATCCAGAACAGCCACGCGTTCTGTGCAGCAATAACATGGATCAATGGCCGCTAATATAATGGTGGCATCTGAAATGGTTTGGTTGACCACAGTGGCTTTATAGGTGGGGAGATTCATGAAAGTGGGGGCGCGGATTTTGTGGCGGACCGGACGGTTGGTGCCGTCGCTCCGAACATAGTGAAAGCATTCTCCCCGCGGGGCTTCATGCTGGCCAATCCCTTCTCCGGGGGGGACCGTTTTTAAGCGCGCGTCAATTTCTCCGGGGGGAAGTGTCAGGAGACATTCTTTCATTATCTTGATGGACTGGAAGAGTTCCAGAACGCGCAACACCAATTTGTCAAACACATCCCCGTTTTGGAGCACAATCATGTCCCATTGAACCCGGTCATAGGCGGCGTAAGGGCTGTCTTTTCGAACATCGCGCCGAACCCCGGACGCCCGGGCGGTGGGGCCCAGCGCGCTAAAATCCATGGCCGCTTCTTTGGTCAAAATTCCTACGCCTTTTGTGCGGGCTTGAAGAACGGGGTCATCCATCACGGCTTTCTTCAGCATTTCCACGGTCGGCACAATGGAATCGATTTTTTTAATCACCGTGGGGATATCTTCCGCTTTGATATCCCGGCGAACTCCGCCCGGTTTAAACATCCCGTAGTTGTTTCGATTGCCGGATAAGATTTCCATCACGTCTAAAATTTCTTCACGGAGTTTCCAGGCCCACATGTAAACGGTGTTATAGCCCAGGAAATGACCGGCCAAGCCCAGCCAAAGAAGGTGGGAATGGATTCTTTCGCCTTCTCCAATTATGGTCCGAATATACTGCGCCCTTTCGGGTATTTGAATCTGGGCGATGTCTTCCACCGCCTGCACAAAGGCAAAAGGGTGACTTGTGGAACAAATACCGCAAATCCGTTCAACAACAAAGCATGATTGATCGTAGGTTTTCTTTTCAGAAAGTTTTTCAATCCCCCGGTGGTTGTAACCCACCCGGACATCAATGGCGACAATCTTCTCACCTTCTACAGTGAGCGTGAAAAATTCCGGTTCTTCTTGAAGCGGATGGTAGGGGCCGATGGGAACAATGGTTTTGGTCATGATACCCCTCTATCCCGAATGGCATTGGGATCCCATTCTTTGTAATCCCGTCGCAAAGGATAAACGCCTTCAGGCCAGTTTTCCGGAAGGAGCAGGCGCCTTAAATCCGGGTGTCCTTTAAAATTGATTCCCAACATTTCGTTTAATTCCCGCTCAATCCAGTTGACGGCTTCAAAGTGAGGCGCCAGAGATTCAATTTCCAGATGGTTTTTCTGAAGTTTAACTCGGAGCGAGATAATAAGATTGATGTCTTCGACTGCGAAATGGTAAAGAATTTCCATATGAAACCTTTCATCCATCCCCGATGCGATGTTAAACCGGCCTTTCAATTCTTTAAAAATATAGAGGGCCACCTTTTTCAAGGATTCAGGTTTGATTTCGATATAAACACGCTTCGGGGTTTTATCGACCACTTCAAGAATGTCATCTTTAAATCGATTTTTTAAATCGTTGAGTATTTCTTCTCGCGTCATTACTTCTCCTTTGTAACCAAACACATCATTCCTGCCATTCCACCGTCATTCCCACCCCGCCTGCAGGACGGGCAGGTTTTGCGGGAATGGCGTCAAATTACGCCTTCGCCTTCACCCTTTCAATCAATTTGGCGACCCCCGCGATAATGGCTTCCGGCCGCGGCGGGCAGCCGGGAATATAAACATCCACCGGAATCACCTTGTCGACCGGAACCGGGCAATTGTAGCTTTCAATAAATATTCCCCGAGACAAGGCGCACTCCCCAATGGCCACCACCAAACACGGTTTGGGCACTTGTTCATAAAGGCGCTTCACCCTTTCCATTGATTGGCGATTGCCGGATCCGGTGACCAGCAAAACGTCCGCGTGTTTTATGCTTCCCGCCAGAACCATTCCCAGGCGTTCAATATCAAACCGGGGCGTGAGACAGTCCAAAATTTCGATATCGCAATTGTTGCAGCTCCCGGTGGCCAGATGAAACACCCAAGGTGATTTAAGGAGCGCGTTTAATTTAA
>JAKLIS010000185.1:0-3092 GCA_022709485.1 Elusimicrobiota bacterium
ATAATCCCCATCCTTTATTGAAAACCTCTTTTATTTCGAATTGAGTTCAAGGAATTGGTGCCCGATCAATTTTGGTATAGTTCTTCTATGGAAAGAAAATTGTTGGCGCGTTTTGCATGGCTTTCGATTGGGGCGGCCCTCATAACCATTTTATTGAAGGGTGCGGCTGCTTTGATCACGGGCTCCGTGGGTTTTCTCTCGGATGCCATTGAATCGGTGGTGAATCTTGTGGCGGCCGTGTTTGCTCTTTCCATGCTCATTATTGCGGCCCGGCCGCCAGATGAAGACCATCCTTTTGGACATAGCAAGGCCGAATATTTTGCGGGGGGGGTGGAAGGGGCTCTAATTGTAATGGCCGCCGTTACCATTGGTTGGGCGGCGGTCGAACGGCTTTTGCATCCCCGACTTCTGGATCAGATGGGGCTTGGATTAATTATTTCTGCGGGGGCGTCCTTGGTGAATCTCGCAGTGGCCTTGGTCCTACTTAATGTTGGGAAGAAAAACGAATCAATTACTTTGGAAGCAGACGCTCATCATTTGCTGACTGATGTTTGGACATCTGCGGGAGTAATTGTTGGCGTAGGAATGGTGGGTTTGACCGGGTGGCAGATTCTGGATCCTTTGGTGGCCTTTCTTGTAGCGGCTAATATTATTTGGACTGGCTATAAACTCATGCAGCGGTCGGTTTCTGGCCTGATGGACGTGACGCTTCCCAAACAAGAAAGAGAAAAAATCCAGAATGTTTTTGACGGCTATAAGGATCTGGGTGTTCAATTCCACGCGCTAAAAACCCGGCAAGCCGGGGCTGAAAGGTTTATTTCTGTCCACGTGTTGGTTCCTGGAGATTGGACGGTTCAGCAGGGGCACAATTTACTGGAAGAGATTGAATCAAAAATCCGAAGTCTCTTTTCCCACGTCGATGTATTTACCCATCTTGAATCCCTGGAAGATCCGGCTTCTTGGGATGACCAAAAGTTGTCCTAAGGGGATTTTGGCCGGTTTTTCACTTGGTAAGGGGCCTCGGAAGAAGGATCGCCTTCAACTATCTCGTGTCGGCTCCCTGATTGGCCTGATTTTTTAACCTGGTACATGAGTTCGTCTGCCCGGGCCAAAATTTCATCGGTCGATTCGCGGGGTTTCAAAAAAGTCACCGCGCCGATGCTGAATCCGATGGGCCATTCATAACTCCGGGCCATTCCGGTCAATGAATCGGATAATTTTTGAATCACTCGCTTGGTAATGTTCTGGTTTGAATGCGGAAGAATGAGCCCAAATTCGTCTCCTCCCAATCTCGCCACCAAGTCAGTGGCGCGTAAATTAAGTTGAATGGTCTGGGCCACTTTTTTGAGGACAAAATCGCCGATGATGTGTCCCTTTTCATCATTTACTTTCTTGAACCGATCAATATCAATATAGGCAAACGTGAGAGGATTTAAATTCCGGCGGGCCCGCCAGATTTCGTTTTGAGCCGTCTCAAAAAAAGCCAGCCGGTTGGCCACGCCGGTTAAGTAGTCTATTCGCGCAGTTAGCCGAAGGTTTCTCACATAACTCTTTAATAGAGCCAATAAAATGGAGAAAACCACTAAGCTCGCGGAAAGAGCCATCCCCTCCCACAAGTGAAACAGAATATGGCTGTGGCCCAAGCCCGCAAACCAATCTGAACTGAGCATGGCCGTCACACTGCAGACGGAAGCAATAATGGCTCCTCTAAACCCAGACCACCATGCCACCGCCGCCACGGGGAGCAAATAAAAAACGGCAAAATCGAATTCCGTGCCGGTGGCGTAATCCAAGCACCCCAGAAAAATTATAAGGATAGTGGCCAAACTCCATAGAACGAAGGGCGGAAGCTGTCCACCATAATAATCGAATTTATCTATCGCCCGCTGAAAATTTTTCAAAAGGTTCCTTTGTTCTTTCTTGTCGAAAATTCTAAAGCTAAAAGTGAATTTTGACGGGGCCCCAATCCCTTTTTAAAAGCCCAATTCTCCGGCGGCTTGACGAATGACATTGGCGCTTTTAATGAGGTCGGATTTTTCTTCGGGAGACAGATCCGGATTTAAGGTGTCCACAATGCCTGATTTCCCCACCACTCGCGGCAACGAAATGCTCACTCCCTCAAATTCCGGGATTCCATTGGTCATCGCGGACAAGGTCAAGACGGCTCGTTCGTCATCCCGAATGGCTTTGGCGATTCGCGCGAGTCCCGCGCCGATTCCGTAATAACTGGCGGTTTTTCCTTCAATAATTCGATACGCCGCTTTTCGGACGCCATCGTCTATTTTTTCCTTGATATCTTGCGTGATAATGCCGCCTCTTTCGGACGCAAATTTCAGCAACGGCATTCCTCCGACGGAAGCCGAAGACCAAACCAAAACTTCGGAATCTCCGTGTTCTCCCAATACCATCGCGTGCACGGATTGAGGGGACACCGCCACATGGTCCGCCAATAAGGCTCGAAATCGGGCGGTATCGAGCATGGTGCCGGATCCAATCACCCGTTCCGAGGGCAATTTTGAAATCTTGGCCACGATTTGATTGATGACATCCACCGGATTGGAGGCTGCCAGCAAAATAGCTTCCGGAGCGAATTTTAAGACCTTCGGTATCACCTGTTCGAATACTTGATAGTTGCGCGCGAGGAGGTGATGGCGTGATTCCCCGGGTTTTTGGCCCACGCCGCAGGCCAGAACAATGACTTTGGCCCCGACCAGATCGGAATAGTCGCCCGCAATGACCCGAGAGGGGGTTGAAAAGGGCGTTGCGTGTAGAATGTCCTCTGCTTGGGCTTGAGCCAACTTGAAATTGATGTCAATTAAAACAATTTCACTGGCGATCCCCCTTAAAACCATTGAATAGGCGGCAGTCGAACCCACAAATCCGCTTCCAACAATTCCCAGCTTCATAAAAATTTCCCCCCATCAATTTTTTTCATTTATTCTCCTTCCTATCCTGTCGTTAATCTTTCCAATTAAAACGTTTAAACATTAACGCAACCAATAACAATCTCTTTTATTAACAAAAAGCCCCCGGAAACGTTCCATTGTTTGTGTTGGGTAGCACCCAGGCTGCCTTAAGCAGTTTTGATATTA
>JAKLIS010000185.1:3102-4065 GCA_022709485.1 Elusimicrobiota bacterium
AAGGGAATTCGCCATGGCTAAGAGAAATTCACTCCTGCGCAATTCAAATTCCGCTTGGACGGGAATTTTCGCTTTTGGACTAATACTATCGGCCGTGTTAGGGGGATGCCAGACCGGCCGAGAGCCGGGTCCTTATTTGATAGAGGGTTTGGCGTTGGTCCCCGACAAAAAAAGTGAACCCTCATATGAAGTTAAGACATTGGGAAGCGTGTCAGTCATGGCGGCGGGCGACATTTTGATGCACGGCGCGGTTAAGAAATCGGCCGCCCACGCCGGGGGATTTAAACCGCTTTTTGAGGATTTGAATGAGGAGATTCGAGGGGCGGATATTGCCTTTGCCAACCTGGAAACGCCCGTTTCGACGTCAAATGTGAATGGAACTCGATCTTTTGTGTTTAATGCCCCGGAGGATTTACTCACCGCATTAAAAGATTTGGGATTTGACGCGCTTTCAGTCGCCAATAACCATATGTTCGACCAAGGGGCGGAGGGATTCAAAGAGACCTTGCGCGGGTTAGAAAAAAACCAACTCAAATATGTGGGCGGAGGCCATTCGTTTTCTCAGGCGAAAGAACCGCTGGTCATGGAAAGGCAGGGCATTCGAATCGCCTTCTTGGGTTATACCGAATTTATTAATACGAACTTGAACGTGGCGTTGGACACCGCGCCCGCCGTCAATATTTTTGATCCCGCGGAAACTCTTATTTCCATCCAGAGGGCCCGCGAGAAAAGCGATTTTGTGGTTATCTCTCTTCATTGGGGAACGGAATATAAAGGGGAAGCGTCAAAACGCATGTTGGATTTGGCGGGTCAATTTTTTGAAGCGGGCGCGGATGTTATTTTGGGACACCATCCTCATGTTTTAGAACCCATCCAAATTTATAAAACAAAAGATCAGCGTTACTGCGCCGTCATTTACAGCCTCGGAAATTTTATTTCCAATCAAAGCCGAGGATATGTAAA
>JAKLIS010000186.1 GCA_022709485.1 Elusimicrobiota bacterium
TTCTGATAACACTCTGACCCAAATCGTTCCCGTGAATAAAATCCCGACGGGAGAATCGGGAGGAGTGGGCATTGTGTCTTTGGGTATTTATGAAAGCAACGATAAACTTATCGACGTGGTCGGCTGGGGCCAAGGAGCCGCTCCCCGGGGTCCCGAGGAAGCTCGAGAGGGAGATGGGTTACAGATTGTGTCGTCTCCCGGTATCGGACCAGAAGAAACAATTGAACGAATGGCCTACTCAACATCGACCGCTCTAACAATGGCCTCCATTCCAGCACTCGGCGAACACGCCTTGAAAGGGAACGCCTTTGATTCAAATAATAACGCGGTGGACTGGGTCCATCACACTGACGTAGAAAGCGACATCCCCCACAATTCATTTGACGTAGAAGACCCTCAAAGCGGCACTCCCGCTGTGGGAGCGCTTGTCTTTATTGATGACGGCTTATCTGCCTCGGCGATGGCCTTAAGCGCCCCCATTCCAGGGACCTTTACGGTGACCAACATCGCAACAGGAACATGGACTGTTTTGGCTTCTAGCAATGGATGGGTTTATATGAATGAAAACGCTTTTGTCGCCCCCGATACGGAAACCATGCTCGGGCCCATATTCTTAAGCTCTCCCGCCATTGGCGGACTCGTCACCGGAAGAGTGGTCGATTCAGGGGGAATTGGCATTTACGACATTCTTTTAGAAGCCTCCGGAGAAACGGATTTCACTGACGCCAACGGGTATTTTCGATTCCAACTGGGGGTTGGGACTTATACCGTCGTCGCTAATCCCAACAATTACAACTCTTCCTACACAATCGGAGAGGCAACCGGGATTATCGTGCAGACCGGCCAAATCACCCACACCCCTGATATCACTCTCTTTGAGGGGGGAATTGTTAAAGGATTTGTCACCACAAACGGAACAGATCCTCTCCCGTGGATCCCCATGATTGCCGTTACAGATCCGGGAGGAGATGAAGTGGGATCGACGGTTTCTGATCTCATGGGAAATTTTTCATTTCCCAATCTGCCCGTCGGAACGTATCTTTTTTCCCCCCAAGTGGAAGTGGGAGAATCCGCGACGCCGGCCTCTTTGAGCGCGACGACTGTGAGCGGGTTGACGGTCTTTGCGGGGACCATCACTGTCTCTAGCGCTTTTGGAACCTTGCGCGGAGCGGTTTCAGCAACCAATAAGCCCATTACAACTGGCGTTCTCATTTGCGCCGTCCCCCAACCAGCCATAATCGGGAGCGAACCTCCACTGATTGATAACACGTTAAGATCCGGCACAACCTATTACTATATGGCCTCAAGCAACGCCGACGGGGGCTATTCCATTAATCTTAGAGGAGGCATGACTTATAACGTCTACGCGTGGTATTCCACGATTACAAATGGAGTGCCTCATACCGTTAATCAAACCGGTGTGGCCGCCTTGACGGCAGGCGGAACAGCGACTCTGGATTTTTCATGGTAAAAATTAAGAAACATCATCTTGGGGTCACTTTGGTGGAACTCATGATCGCCATCTCGATTTTGGGTCTGATCGTGACCATCCTTCCCGGCCTCCTAAAGAGCATTACCCGTTTTTCCCGCTTGAACACCGCTCGCCTTGAAACGGTGAGAGACGCCCGTGACAGCTTAGGTCAGATTAACAAAGCCCTCCGGCAAGCAGTGGCCGATTCCATTCAAATTTCTCACAACACATCTCAGCCTCCTTATTCCAAAATCTATTTCCAGACGATCGATGGAAGGAACATGAGTTATTATCAAGACGGCAAATATTTAAAATTTTCAATCAACGGCAGCGAGAGGCCTCTCACGGAAAACTTAAGATATATCGCCTTCACTTATCCGCGCACCGATGACGCCAAGATCATTTCCGTTTCCATCACGTTGGAGAAATCAACTTATGAAGGCGGCTCTAAAGCGCTTCAAATGGCAATCGAAAAAGTGAGGATCATGAACTAATGCATAAAAAAAGAGGGTTCGCTTTTGTGGGGGCTTTAATCGCCGTTCTTCTTTTGGCGCTTATCGTAACGACACTGGTCAGTTTGACTCGAATGGAAAGCGTCAAAACCGTCAGAGACAAAAAAAAGACAGCGTCTTTTCATCTGGCAGAAGCGGGGCTGGATCGCGGATATTGGAAATTGAAAGAGACCAATCAAATGTGGATTGCCGTTTCATCCGGGACGACTTTTGAAGGGTATGATTTTGACGTCGAACATAGAGACGACAAGATGGGCGGTGTCTACAAGATAAGCCTTGCCTCCGGTCCCGCTTCCGGACAAGTCACCATCACGGCAAAAGGAAAGGCCGACGGAGATAAAGAAGTCCGAACGATTCGGGCGGTTTACACAAAAGGAAACGCTTTAGGGGCGCTTACGGTTTCCGGCGGAATTCAATACAAACCGAACTTGGAAGTTCACTGGGGACCCGTGATCACTTATACTTCCATTTCACACTCTCCTTCTCAGTATTATCCGAGAAAATACTCAGCCGGCCAAATCGTCGGACGTGACACGGTCAATGACGCCAACAACGGCGCGCTCCCTTCGGAAGATTGGGCCAATTATGACTATGCCGCGTTCCAAGATTTGGGGACCCCTCCGACAGTAAAATTGGACGAATACCGGGAAAAAGCCCGCCAATCCTGCGTTCCCCCTCTGAAAAGAGCTACGGGAAATTCAGCCGCCACCCATTACATATTATTGGGATGTGATTCAGGATATTACACGGAAGATGTAAAAATCGCCCCGCCGGGCGGAGGTGGAAGCCCTTATTTACTTACATGTTCGACCTGCGTCATTTTTGTTGAAGGAAACATCGCCCAAATGCCCAATGACACATGGCTCAATATCGAAGCTCTTTTGACGACCGGAAACATGGATTTTAACGCGCGAAGCACCAATTATGTCGCCACCATTCCCGGCAACGCCCAAGATCAATATTTAAAAAATCCAGAAGGAATCAATTATTGGGCGTCAAAAGGATGGAACAACAACGATCCTTACACCATCACAGGATGTGGAATGCACGGTTTTTTATACGTGGCCGGAAATATTGGAAATGCCGGCGGCGGATCAACCATGTGCGGAGCCATTTTTGTTTTGGGAAGCGTGACCACCAACACAATGACGGTCTATTATGATCAAGCCGTCGCGGCAAATGTTGTGATGGACGATTCCGCCATCACGCGCGTTTCCTGGGATGAAATAGCCACGCAGTGGTAAAAAAAAGCCCCCGTTCGGTTTCGAACGGAGGCTTTTACTCGCGTTGAAGTTAAATGCTTATCTTCGGACCATTTTCGCGCGGGACACATCTCCCTGCTTATCGATGAAATAAAGGAAACCTTTTTCTTTTTTGATTCCCAATTTCTGAACTTTCTGGGGTTTCCCGCCTTTTTTACCGCCACGAGCCATTTTTGCGCGGGATATATCACCCTGTTTGTCGATGAAATATAGGAATCCCTCTTCTCTTGTCACGCCAGCTTTCGCCACTTTTTGTGCCATGATTAATCCTCCTTCCAATTCGACGCCGTCTTGTCACTTTGATAAATTTGACGTCGCCTTCAATCGCCGCATACATAAACGTTGACGACGGGAATAGAGTACACAAACACCAAAATTGAAGTCAAGAAATATTTAAAGTTTCTCAGACGGAAAAAATCCATAATTCCGTCGAATAAGATCTGTTTCGAAAAGGACACGCCATCAAAAAGCATATTTCATTTATTGCCGTCGGATCCAACAGGGGAAATAGGTTTAAGAACTTTTCCAAATCTCTTCAAATTCTCCGTCGAGAAAAGGGTATCTGGGTTCAAAAAAAATCGAGCATTTATAACACCCAAGCCGTCGGCGGACCCGCGCAAAAAGATTTCCTTAATGCGGTGTTGAAGATCAAAACCACATTTGCCCCGTCTCGGCTTCTCACGGTTCTCAAACGAATAGAAACGGACATGGGTCGATCCACGGCCAAGCGTTGGCATCCCCGTATCATCGATTTGGATATTTTGACCTACGAGCGGCGCCGGCTAAAAACAAAAAAAATGACC
>JAKLIS010000187.1 GCA_022709485.1 Elusimicrobiota bacterium
TCAGAGTGCTGGTCACCAGAGCGTCTTCCCCCGGAATCAACTGCGACTGTAACTCAACAATAGACACCTGAACTCCGGCGGCATTCAGTAAGCAAGCGAATTCGCAGCCAACGGCCCCGCCGCCCACAATCAATATGGATTTCGGCGTTTTGGTTATTTCCAACATTTTGTCGGAGTCCCAAACCTGGTTTCGAACTTGATCTAAGGGAGGGGGAAAAATCCCTTCCGTTCCGATGGTAATAATGGCTTTGTCGAAGGAAATTTCTTTTTCATTTTCCCCTGTTTGAACCGTAATTGTTTGAGGAGAGTTAAAACGGGCCTCGCCTCTCATGAGATCAATGCCGCGCCTTTTGATAACCGACTTGAGGCCGTTTCTGATTCCCAAAATAACTTTATTTTTGGCGTCTTGGATTTCTTCCCAGCTCACGGATTGGTTGGATTTAACGCGCCGGCTGATTTCCTCCAAAAGAGTTTTGGACGGAATACAGCCGCGGTTCAAACAAAGGCCGCCGGGCTCGGATTTTTCGATGAGCGTGATGGCGGCATCCGCATCCAGAGACCGGATGGTCTTCGCGGCGGATTCGCCGGAGGGTCCGGCTCCGATGATGACAATGTGTTTTTTCATAATTTTAAAGGAATAAATCTAAAAGTCGTTTTTGCGAAGCGGCATAGACACTGAATTGGCTGTCATTTCCACCGAAAGCGGCTGTTACAAACCGTCAGTCATAAACCGTCATTCCCGCGAAAGCGGCCATGTCGTCATTCCCGCGAAAGCGGGAATCCAGGCAGTAAACCTTTTTTTGAAGGAAAGTTGAAAACCTGGGCCCCCGCTTTCGCGGGGGCGACGGTAAATATCGACCGCTTTCGCGGGGGCGACGGTAAATATCGACCGCTTTCGCGGGGGCGACGGCTTCGTCTGTATTAAAATTTACAACTTGTTTACACCCTTGATTTCTCACGCCTGAGTATTTTTTCCCTTCGTCGAAAAAATCATTGAAAACTATAGATCGGCGGGTAAAACTGAGTTCAGATAGAAGGATTATCTCAAAAGAGCGACGGAAAAAGAAGATAAAATATGACCGCAGCTAGGACTAACCTAACCGAGGACTAGTGTGAAAAGACCGGCCACCATATTGTGGGGTTTGGTCGCTATAACCCTAACCATTGTTGGGAGTTTATATGCCGTCCATATAGATTCTCATCCATCCGCGTTATTGCCCTCCCGCATGATTGATATTCGATTTATCGTTGATAACCCCGGTTTGTTGGCGAGAAATTTTCTGGAGCTGGGGGTGAGTGAAGGAAGGATCCGCCGGCGGCTTATTGGAATTTCTCCAGACGCGGAAAAATTTTATTCGGGCCAAGCCCAGGTTCCCGTTGCTTCCGGTCCCACGAAAATAACAGTGTGCGGTTTTGTGAAATGCGGGGAAACTCAAGATCCCGAAATGATCTGCGGAGATTCTGAGATCCCCTCTTTTATCGAAGTGGATAAAATTCATGAAATCCATTTTTCGACCAACTGGGCCTGCCGCAATTCAACTTTGGTTTCACCTCTCGTCAAATCGCAGTAGACATTAAAAACATCTAGAATACCCCTCTGTGAAAAATTCCAAAGACAGAATTTGGCTCTTGGCCACTCTTATTTCTCTCGGATTTATTCTTTTTTTCGCCTCCCTCCTGTCTCCCGTTTTCACTTACGCGCGTTGGGATAATTTTGAATATTTCATCCCAAATATAATGGAAGCCCATTCCCAATGGCTTCGGGGAGTCATCCCTTATTGGAATGTCCATCAACATATGGGCGAACCCCTCTTGGCCAACGCTCAGCCGGGGGTTTTGTATTTGCCTCATACTCTTTGCGTCCTCATCATTAAAATTTTCCATTTGAATCCAGTGCATTTGATGTTTTTGTTGATGGCTCTCCATATGGCGTGGGCGGCCGGGGGATGGTTCCGCTTAATGCGATTTTGGAATGCCCGGCGTTCTGTCTCGTGGGTAACGGCCATTTCTATATGCACTGGGGGATTTGTGACCGTTTTTGCCTCCATGTGGATTTTTATTTATCTCGTAATGGCGTGGATTCCATGGGTGACCTATGGGATTTTTAAAATTTGGAATGAAGAAGCCTTTTCGAAAGAGAATCTTTGGTTTCCCGTCGGTTTGGTGGCAATAGGGTTTATCGGGTACCCCCAATTAATGGTCTATGTTTTGGCATATTCTCTTCTCCTTATCATCCTCTTGGGGATTTTTTATGGGGTAACAGGCAAAAAAATAATCACGATATCGCTCCTTTTATTTTTCGCCTTTTTATGGATGGCTCCGTTTTTATTGCCTGTCCTCGAAGTGGTGCGTGAAACCATTCGTTCTGGACGCATTATCATGGATTCTTTTGTGGAAAGGAGCGTCCATCCTTTTAGCCTCATCAGCCTCTTTCTCCCATCTTTTTATTTTCCAAATGGATATTCCCGGGAGAAAGCGGTTCTGGATTTTTTTCAGGGAGGTTGGATGGGGCCGGTGCTCATTTGGATAATCTTGTGGACGGCGGCAAAAAGAAAGTTATCACTTTTGAAAAGTGAGAGCGGGAAGCTTATCCTCATCTTTCTAATTTTGGGAATTATTTTTTCCAATTTCGCGATGGGAGGAAATAGTTGGATTTACCGGCTCACCTACGCCATTCCCCTTTGGTCTTCCTTTCGGTGGCCGTTTAAGTTTCTGACCATGGGCGTCCCATTATTGGGAATTAGTGCCGGACTTGCGTTGGATCTTCTAATTAAAAGGCCGAATTTTCTTCGGCCCCGCCTATTATTAATTTCAATCTTTTCTGTTGTCACCATAGGGCTGCTGGTTTATCTCCGGACTCATTTCGCCTTTAATTTTTTTACTCCCGCGGGGATATTGGCTTTTACTTCCGCCCTGGGGACGATGTGGATGATTCCTTTTTTAGAGAAGAAGGTGATTCAGGGGATTTTTCTTTTCTTGGTTTTCTCAGGGTCCATAGGGACGGTGGCTTTGGCCCATAATGCGGGGGCGAAAACTTACGAGGAGGCTTACGGCCAATATGGGCCTCTTGAGATGGGTATGGATGTTCAATACAGACTTATGCCCATTACTTCCAGTCCTCGCCATACCAAGAACAATCCGGTGATGCAGCCTCTGGGCCTTTTTCAATCCGCCACTGCCAACGGCTATTTCAGTCTGACGGGCTGTTCCACCGACATGGTTCCCTTGCGGTATTTCAAGAAAATACCTTCTTCAATTGAGGGAGCTGTCGGCAAGAATTTTTATTCCGTCATGCTCAACAGTCATTTGTTGAAAAGTTGGAATGTTCGATATGTGTCAGTGGGCAATTGGGACAAATCCGGGGTGGAGATTCTCAATAAAGCCGGATACAAACTCATTAAAGAGGTTTATCCGGCGAAGATTTTTGAGGGGGAGGGGGCTCTTCCGAGAATTTACTTCGCCACTCATTTTTATCCTTATGATAATGAACAATTCGTCAATGTTATGGTTAACAATAAGGGTCCCGTTACTTCAGTCTTCCATCCGAGCCAAACTGAAATGTTGACCCTGCCTGTGGGAAAAATCTTGAGAACAGACTGGAGAGACAATAGAATTCGAATTGAATTGGACGCCCCCGACGGGGGATTTCTAGTGGTCAGCCAGACCTATTTTCCTCAATGGAATGTTGTTGTTGACGGCCGGAAGGCCAAAAATCTGGAGGTGAACGGTCTGGTTCAGGGCGTTTGGGTCCCACCGGGCGCAAAATTAATAGAATTCCGCTATCAATCCGCCCCATTTGAAATTGGGTTGACCTTGGCTCTGTGCGGTGGTCTCGGATTTTTATTATGGCGGCACATGTCTCGGCGAAAGGAAAAAGAATGAAAAAATTAACCATCGGATTTCCTGTTTATAATGAAGGTTCATCCGTCCAAGAATTTGTTGGCGCTGTGGACGCCGCCTGCGCGGCTCTATCGGACTATTCAGTGGATTTGCTTATCGTCAATGACGGTTCAACGGATG
>JAKLIS010000188.1 GCA_022709485.1 Elusimicrobiota bacterium
CTGGTTGATTCAAAGGCCGGCGGGTTGGCAGGATCTGAAGTTATCCGGTATTTGATGAGATAATTTTGCGCGGTTCCAACGTTTCCGTCATCCCCGGTCGCCACCCATTTGAGGCGAATTTGCATTCCAGTTTCAGCATTGAGAGTGGCAATTTGAGCCGGCGGATTTCCTGAGACCCCCGCCGATCCCGGCGAACTCCACGATCCCGGTTTTTGAGAAATGTCCCTGGCCCGCACTTGATAATAATAGGTATGGCCGTCTCTCACGCGCAGCTTAAGTTGAGTGGCTTCAGTGGCGGACCGAAATACAAGGGGCGGGAATCCTCCTGAGTTCAGATCAAACGGACTGGTGGCCACGGCCACTTCATAAAACGCAATTTGATCTCCTGAAACGGCGGTCCAACGAACCGTCAAATCGATTCCCTCCTGAAGGGGTGAGTCAAGAGAAACCGCCGGGGGAGCGGAATTGGGATTTGAGGTTTTGTTTTTCAGGAAAAAGAGTTTCTCTTCCCTTTCTTTATTTTTGCCGGCCAAGACCAAATCCATCCCGTCTTGCGCGTCGAACCGCCCCAAGGCCGCCGCGCCCGTTAAATTCTCCGCCCCCAACAAGTCGGTGGCGGGCGCGATAAAACCACCTGCGCCGTTATTTAAAAACATCAAGCTCTTTGGGTTGCCGGCCGCATCTCGCCCCGTCACCACCGCGTCAATTCCATTTATGTGATCCACGTCTCCAAATGAGAAAGCGCAGGAACTTAAAGACGCATCGAAAGAGAGTGTTCTTGCACCGAAATTTCTGAACCCGTCATTGAACAACACTCTAACGAGTTGGTTTTCATCTTTGCCTCCGATAAAAAGATCGGAAAATCCGTCCCCGTCCCAATCCGCCAATCCCACCGTTCCCCATTGATCGGTCAAAACTGTGGCCGTGGCGCCGAAATGGACGGGCGTCCCAACAACCGGGGCGTTGAAATAAACATCTGTTTTCTTTTGGGTTCCCACTTTTCCTGAGATCACCAAATCCGCCGTCCCATCATGATCCAAGTCAGCCGCTGCAACGGAACCCGAATTGAGGAGGGAAGCGCTGGACCATTTTTCAAAAATACCCTGGCCGTTATTTTCATAAAACTCGGTTTGATAACTTCGACTAATGACCAAATCCAAATCTTGATCGAGATCAAAATCCGCGAAAGCCATGCTTTGAGAATCTATGGTTTGGCTGTTCAGACTGGCATCGGTATCTTCGACAAAAGTCGTCCCGGTATTTTTAAAGAAATGAATTCGAGAAGAAGTATAACTTGAGGTCTGATAAATCCGCGCCAATCCGCTGATGACCAGGTCCAAAAGACCGTCCCCGTTGTAATCTCCCTGAATCGCCTGTCCCGAAACAAATAACTTTCCAAGGTCGATGGGCGTGGAGAAACCGGGGGTCTCGTATTTATAAAGGAGTGTTGTTCCCGTGGTTGACCCGGTCACAACAAACCCATATTTATCCAATTCGGTCGGGATCAAAGCCCCTTCGGAAAGGCCGGGGAGCGACTGGGTCAATTCAAAAAGTCCGGCCTTGGCGGAAACAGGCGAGCTATCCGGCCCGGGCTGGCCGTCATCCAATGCGCGCACCACAAATGAATAATTTTGACCGGCCGCCAAACCCGTCACAACGAAAATTTCTTGGGACCCGCTCGCTTTGGGAAGCGGCGGATTGGATACGCGTGTCCCTTCCCCGGCGGGCGCGCCGGCCCAATAAAGAATTTCATAGGCTTCCGCTTGACCGTAATTTCCATCGGCGCCCGGAGCCGTCCAGGTGAGTCTCACTTGGGAACCGGTTTCGGCGGCTAAATTGTTTATTTGGGCCGGAGGAATCGATGGCACTTGGATTTCAACCAGCTCATTCGACCAATCCCCCAGTCTTAAATTGGCGCTGCTCGCGCGGATATTAAATCGGTAAGCGACGTTGTCTTTTAAAAGAAGAGAATATTCATAATTATTGTTTCCCGCGGCTTTCGGGGCCGTGTTTCCTTGAAATGGAGAACCCGTCATGTCACTCCGGTACATATATTCTTGCCCCTCATTGGGCTTTGCCCGGATATATAAATCGTAATTAAGGTTTCGGACGTCGGTCCATTTTAATGTGGCCAGGTTCCCCACCAGTTGGACAGGAGTTTGGAGTTGAGGCGCCCGCGGGGGATCTGAAGGCCGGTTTTCAGAACTGCGGTTTAAAAGAAGGGCCATTTTTCGGCTAATCCCATCAAATCCGGACACCACAATATCGGCATCTCCGTCATTTTCCAGGTCCGCTAAGGCCACTTGACCCGCGGTTAAACCTTTGCCCGTTCCCAAAGGCTCCACAATTTCCCAGGCGTTATTGCCAAGACTTAAATACTCAAAGAAACGAGGATTGTCGGAGGCGTCTTTCACGGACAAGGCCAGATCCACGTCTCCATCGTTGTCTAAATCAGCGCTTCCTAAAGACGCGGACATGGACGCGGACGCCTGAAATCCCGCCGCCACGGGAAGAGCCCACACACCAAATTGAATCATATCCGACGTGGAGTTATTCCTAAAAATGAGCGTCTGGAAACCGCTCGTCTTTCTATAACCGGAAATCCCGATATCCTTATCAAGATCTCCATCAAAGTCAGCAATGGTGATTGCCGCTTGTCTGAAGCCGTCTCCTGGGAGGATTTCGATGGGCTCCGCGAATCTTCCGAGCCCCAGGCCTTTCATCACCCAAAGGGTCGAACCCAAGGAAGATCTTTCTCCGGCCACCGCCAAATCCAAAATTCCATCCCTGTCAAAATCGGACAATGCCAAGCTTCCATCTTTGAAAACCGTTTCATTGATGGTTTCCGCCTCAAAAGGCCGGGAGATATTTTCCCGCGCAGTGTTTCTAAAAAGATTGATTCCAAACAACCCAGAACCGGCCGCCACCATGTCCATATCTCCGTCCTGATCGACATCTCCCCAAGCGAAAGATCCTTGGACAAAACCGGGAAGCGAATAATCCGTCAGCTTGGTAAAAGTGGAATTATGGTTTCTGTAAATGACCGTTTCCTTGGCGCCCCCTTGGTTTCCGGAAAGCATAAAATCCATGTCCCCATCGTTGTCATAATCAATGGCGGCCAACGCGCTCTCCGCCATTCCTTCATTATGAATGAAGGGAGCCGTGGAAAAAGAATTCCCGTTAAAAGTCGAAACCCGAATCCAATTTTTTTGAGCCCCGTCGATTCCGCTTAAGATGGCGTCAATTTTTCCATCCCGCTGAATATCGGCCAACGCCAGGGCTCCGTTATCCAATCCATCCATTATCTGGGCGACTTTCAGGGTCCCCGCCACCGCTGTGGCTTGAACCATGGGCGTTTCCAGGCCGGACCGGTCAACGCCCACAATGGCAAAATAATAAAGCACGCCCGGCAACATATCCGGTTCTGACACCATGATCGACTCCCACTCTCCCGCCTGCTTAGGCCGGGAGGGCGGATTGGAAATAAGGATTCCGTCTGTGATGGTGGAAATGGGATTGGGCGAGTAAACGATCTTATAAGAAGAAACTGAACCGACGTTCGCGTCTCCGCCCGGCGCCTGCCACCGGAGTTCCACTTGGCCGCCCTTCTTGGCGGTGAAATTGGAAATATTTCCCGGGGGAATATCATTAATTTCAATGACAAGGGGCGCCGACCAAGGACCCGGTTTTAAGCCGGCATCCAAGGCCCGCATGCTCAGAAAATATTTCGCCTGATCTTTCAACGTGAGTTTGTAATTGAAGGGACCCGGACCCGTCATTGGGAGATTTCCAATCATCGGGGATACGGTCTGCGTTGTAATGAGATTTATTTTCTGGTTCCCGTTGGCCTTATCGAAATAAAAGACACTCAGGTCATAAGAATAAGCGTCCGGCGATGGCCGCGCCCAAGAAATAATCACGTCGGTATTAATAGGTGTGGAACCGTTCAAAACCGGCGCGCCGGGAGCGGGATTAAGGACCTGAAGCTGATTGGTTAAAAAT
>JAKLIS010000189.1 GCA_022709485.1 Elusimicrobiota bacterium
CCAAGCGATGTATATGAATTTGCCTTAAACACCCAGAATTATTTTGACGGCCGGAATTTCCGGTTTATTGTGACGGCCCTCGATAAAGCAGGCAATAAAGTTGAACAAATTTATTACTTCAATATCGATAATGCCAACCCCCCGATCCCGGATTTGGAAGTTGTGCCCCGGCCGGCGCATAACAGCTTTGTTGTGACGGAGGCCGAAGCGGCCATCAGCATCGAATTCAAAAATGTTCAGGTGGATTTCAGCTCGAATAAAGACAACGCCATTCAAGTCTTTGTTGAAAAAAATGGCATTGAGGAATATTTTTCCGGCCGGGTGGATTTGGCCGGCAACCAGCTGATGTTCGATGCCAATGTCCCATCCAATTCGGAGGTTCGGTGGATGGTTGATGTCCGGGTCAAAGTCGACGGGGTTCCAAAACGCTACAGCCAACAATTTCGGTTTTACCGCGCCATGAATAAGGACGCTGGCGGCACCGTTACCACCGCTGACAAAAAAATTAAGTTGGATGTTAACCCCGGGGCCTTGCCGCAGCATTTATTGGTTAAAGTCGAACTTTATGACGATCCCTCTCAATCCGTAGTGAAAGCCAACGAGGACGCGCAAAATCAGGGCTTCAATATATACGCCGGTCCCTATAAAATTTACGGTTTGAACGCGTTGAAAGAAGAAATCACCTACCTCACCCAAAGCCGGTCGGCCTCTTTGTCATTTATCGAACCTGCCAGCGAGATTCCGCCTGATGAACAACACCGGGTGATCCGGTTGCATGAGTTGGATAATGGGGTCTGGCGGCCCCTCGGAAACAATTCCGGGGCTGGCTTAGGTTCAAAAGAGGATCCCGTCGGGGCAAGAACAGTCAGCGTGTCCATTTCTCGATTGGGCCTTTTCCAAGTGGTTTCTGAATTTATTCCGGAAGCCGGATTAACTGATTTTTTCAATTGGCCAAATCCATTCAATCCCCATGAGGGAGACACCTTTTTCCGGTATGTCTTGGCCGAAGACAGCAAAGTGACCATCGTTATTTATGATTTATTCGGACACCTCGTTCGAACTCTTCAGGGGGAGCCGGGCACCCAGTACGGGCGAGCGGGATTAAATGAAATGCCATGGAACGGTAGGAATGGCCATGGAGACATTGTGGGAAACGGCGGTTACATTATTCACGTGCAGGCTGAGGGAGTTTCGGGAAGTAAGAGCCGAGCAAAACACAAAACGGGGGTGCTCAAATGACATCAAAGATGTCCTTCAGCATCCAAGCGGTTTTCATTCTTTTTCTCACCACCGCTCTTCCTCTGAAGGCCCTCGAACTGGGTTTGGCCAAAGAAGACGCCGGCCAGGCGGGCCGGTTTCTGACCCAAGCGGCGAATGCCCGTTCTCTGGGATTGGGAAGCGCTTACGTCGCGGTGGCGGATGATGCCAGCGCTCCGTTCTGGAATCCCGCCGGATTATCCCAGGTTGAACGAAAGGATGTTGTGGCCATGTATTCCTCTCTCGAATTGGATACAAATTACGGGTTGTTTGGTTATGCGCAACCCGCCCTCAACTCCGGGACGTTTGGATTGGGGATTGTTTCTCTTCGGTCCGGCGGCTTTGATAAACGATCGGGCCCAGGAATAAGCGATCGGCAGGGATCATTTAGCGTGAACCAAAGCGCCGTATTACTCTCTCATGGGATTCGTCTGAATCCCAAATGGTCATTGGGAGAAACCCTTAAGGTTGTTCGAGAGGAAATCGATAGATACAGCGGAACCTCATTTGGTTTGGATTTGGGGCTTATGTTAAGAATAAACCAAAAGTGGCAAGCGGGTTTTGTCTTCCGCAACTTTATAACTCCTCGAATGAAGTTGAAAAATTCAAAAGATGTTTATCCCCGTGAAATTCGAACAGGCGTTCAATGGGCGCCTTTGCGGAAGTGGACTTTTACTTCGGATGTTTATCTGGTTGAAAAAAATCAGGCGAAATTGAATTTGGGAGCCGAATGGCGGCCGGTCAAGATGATTTCTCTTCGGACGGGTTTAAACGATACGGAAATAACCGCGGGACTGGGTTTTCAAATCGGGGATTGGGACTTGGATTACGCCTTTGGCCTCAATACGGCCGCGCCCCAAGGCACGGAGGAATTTAACCGATCCCATAAATTTGGAATCCATTGCCGTTTTGGGAAGAATATCTCGTCTGAAGAAATGGCTCTCAATTGGCAAAGAAAAGGCCAAGACGCGTTGATGGCGCTTGAAAAATATATGGAATCCGACATCCTCCCCGCTCCAGAGGCGATTTCAAGTATTTTGGAGACAGCCAAGCAGGCGTTGGAACATAAAGGGTACCCGGATCCCCTGGATCTTTATCGCGCGCAAGGATATATGAACTTTTTCGAAAGAAAATATGACAAGAGCACCTATTTCTTGAGCGAGGCGCTCTTGCTCGCGGGCTCCAACTCCGTTCTAGAAAAACACTATCAAGAAGCCAAAGCGCTCATGACACATGAACAAACCCAAAGCTTCGCGGATGGAGAAATGAAAAAAATAAAAGAATCCTTTGGAAAGGGTGATTACAGAGGAGTGCTCACGTCATGTGAGAGAATTTTGAGTTTAGATCCCAATCACATCGAAGCCAAAACCTATCAGGAAATTGCTCAAAAGCGAATTCGAGAGCCGGTTGACCTGGCCATCCGGATTGCCAAAGCGAAAATTGAGAGGGGACATTTCTTAGAAGCCATTAAAAATCTCACGGAAGTTCAAAAGTATGATCCGGCAAATGCCACCGCTGCGGAATTAATGAAAGAAGCCATCCGCCGCCTGGAAGGAACTCAGACAAACAGTCCTGAGGAACCGCGCGTGGTTGAGGTTTCCGAGGATCAAACCAAAAGTCGGGAATTTTATAGTCAGGGTCTTATCATGTATTCCAAAGGGGATCTTCGAGGCGCCGTGAAGGCGTGGGAGGCCTCTCTTCAATACAACGGCACCAATCAAGCCGCTCGGAATGCGTATAACCGTGCTTTGGTTGAGCTGAAAGACAATCCTCAATAAACCCACCCTAAATTATTATCATCTCCTCATGTTGGATCTCCAGATGCATTCCTCCGATTCCGATGGGACTTGGCCGTGGGATAAAATTCTAAACCGTTGCCTTGAAATGGGCCTTACCGCCTTTTCCATTACCGATCACGATACCATCGCCAGGCGGAAAGACATTTTAGAGTGGGCCAAAGTCCATAAAGCCATGGCCATTCCCGGCGTGGAGCTGAGCACGGTTGAGAGCGAAGAATCGGTTCACCTTCTGGGGTATTTCTTGGAGGGCCCTCTAAAAAACCTGGAAAAAATGTTGTCGGGGGCCGTTGAGGCCCGGAACGATCGAAATAAAAAAATTTTAAAAAAACTTCAGGCCATGGGGTACCAAGTTTCTTTTGAGGACCTGGCCTCCGGGGCCGCTTGTGAACCGGTGGGCCGGCCGCATATTGCCCGGCTCCTCATGGAAAAAGGGTATGTAAAAACAATTCGCGAAGCCTTCCACAGATTTTTAAGCCGAAAAGGGTCCGCTTACTATCCCAAAGACGATATCCGTCTTGAAGATGCAATCACTCTCCTTCATGAGGCGGGAGCGGTGTCAGTTGTGGCCCATCCGGGTCTTCTTCAGCGGTCTCCCCATGACTTGGAACAATCCATCCGAACGTGGGCCGATTGGGGTTTGGATGGGATTGAAGTCTATTACCCTTCGCACACATCGCAACAGCTGGGTTTCTTAATGCGTCTGACAGATAAGTTTGGGCTGGTTCGGACAGGGGGATCTGATTTTCACGGAGACAATAAGCCCCATATCCAAATCGGTATTGGTTCGGGAGATTTTAAAGTACCAGACGAACTTCTGGCCCCTCTCTTGAAGAAGAGAGATTTGCTGGTTTAGGTCCCGAAGAAGGGGTCACCCATTAGGAGTCCCCCGTCAAGGGGTGAATAGAAATCCCGCTAAAGAATTCGTCCTGCATAATTCT
>JAKLIS010000019.1 GCA_022709485.1 Elusimicrobiota bacterium
ATCATCGGCTTCCTGAGGAGCCGCGGCGCAAACTTTAAAAGCAAGGTTGAATATTTTTCCCTCATAGGATCGGATCAATTGAGAAAATGCCTCTGAATCACCATTTTTGCTTTTTTCTATCAATTCATAAATTGATGTCGCCATAAGTCTATTTTACTTTTCCAAGGAACTCTTTGAGATAAATCCCTCTTTAAATTAGTAGCCCTTTGGGATCTGGCCGAATTCAAACAAAAATTCAAAAGGAGGAAGGAAAAATGCAAAAGTTAATGGAAAAAGTAGAACTTAAGAGTTTTGGAAAGCCAGATGAAGTGAGAGACTTTCCCAAGGGACGGCTCGAATTGATTCAAATCGGCGGCGTCACCGTGGGGCGAGCCATTCTTGAACCGGGATGGCGTTGGTCCACATCTGTTCAACCCATTGCCAAAACCAAAAGCTGCGAAGCCCCTCATTTTCAATATCACATCCAAGGGATACTTAAAGTGGTGATGGATGATGGAACCACATTGGAATGTGGACCGGGCGATGTATCCATCTTGCCGATGGGCCATGACGCTTGGGTGGTGGGTCATGAGCCGGTCGTTATTGTTGATTTTCAGGGAATGGCGGAATACGCGAAATAAATTTCCGTTAAGATAATTTTTTCTTTAATTCTCCCAGCCGGCGAGTTAATTCCTTAACGCGGTCCGGGTTTTGGTGGGTATGGGGATCGGCCATTTCTTGAAGAATGCTTTCTTCCTCTTTTTTTAACCGGTCTATGTCAACCTGCCGAGCTTTATCTAATTGCGCTTGCCGGTAACGGGCGTTTCTCTCTTCCGCTTCTTTTCTTTTTTGTTCTTTTGATTTGTAGCCGGTATTCTTCGGTTTGTCTGTATTATTTTCAGTTGTTTCTGATGGCGACCTGGATGCGCCGGATTGGTTTCTCGCCTGCCGATCGGGTAGATTTGGAGATCCGTGTATACCTCCTTTGGAATGATGATGGACGGCTTCTATTCTTTCTTCCGCTCTAAATAACTCCCCCTCTTCTCCTTCTTTTTGGGCCATCCGGTGAAGGAAGTAATCGTAATCCCCCGGATACCAAGTGGTCTTGCCTGAATCCACATGGATAATATTGTTGGCCAACTGCCGAATAAAATAGACATCATGGCTAATGAAGACAAAGGTTCCTTCGTAATTTTTTAGAGCTTCAATCAGGATTTCCACGCTGGCCATGTCCAAATGGGTCGTCGGCTCATCCATGAGAAGAAGGTTCGGGGGATCCAACAGAATTTTGACCAGACCCAACCGGCTTTTTTCACCTCCGCTTAAAACGCTGACCTTTTTGAAAGCCGCGTCCCCGCTTAAAAGGAACGATCCCAACAAGGTGCGGATACCGGTTTCAGAATGCGCGCGCCGGGTTGTCTTGGCTTCATCAAAAACAGTCCGATCCATATTGAACATATCCGCCCGGTGCTGGGAGAAATATCCGGAGTCCACGTTGATCCCCAATTTTCTTTCCCCCGTTTGAAAGGGAAGGATTCCCGCCAAAAGTTTCAAAAGAGTGGATTTCCCCGCTCCGTTGGGCCCCACCAAAGCGATTTTTTGCCCGCGCTCCAGAATCATGTTCAACCCGTCGTAAATGAAATTTTTACCGTCGTATGATTGCCGGATATCTTTTAAAACCAAAACATTCTGGCCGCTTCGATGAGGTTGTGGAAAAGAGAAACCAACGGTTTTTTGGTCGGGCGGGAGTTCAATTTTTTCCATTTTTTCCAGATATTTTATTTTGCTTTGAACGCTGGCGGCCAGAGAAGCTTTGGCGCGAAACCGGGTGATATACGTCTCTAAATCCTTAATTTCCTTCTGTTGGCGCTTATAAGCGGAGATTAACCGCTCCTCTTCCTGCTTCTTCTGATCCAGGTAATCCTCAAATGTTCCCGTATATACATGCAGCTTCCCTTGCCTCAGTTCCACAATGCGGTCAGTTGTGGAATTAATGAATTCCCGGTCGTGGGAAATGATGAAAAGGGCGCCCCGGTAATTCTGCAGGTACTCCTGAAACCAAAGGAGTGATTCCAGATCCAGGTGGTTCGTCGGCTCATCGAGCAAGAGAAGATCCGGTTCCTGCAGGAGCAATTTGGCGATCATGACCCTCATTTGCCATCCGCCGGAAAATTCCGACACGGGCCGGTCAAAATCTTTAATCTTAAAACCGAGCCCCATTAAAATTTTCTTTCCCTGCGCTTCCCGGCGGTTGTCTTCCAGATTGTCATCCAAAATTTCCATCAAGGCGGATTTCCCGCTCAAAGAAGGGGTTTCTTGGGGAAGGTAGCCAAAGCTCACGCCGGATCTGAGCGTCACCTCTCCCTCGTCCGGTTGTTCCTGTCCCAAGATCATTTTAAAGAGCGTGGATTTACCCGCGCCATTGGGTCCCACCAGGGCAAAGCGGTCCCTCTCGTTAATTTGTAGATGGGCGCCCTCAAAAAGCGTTTGCGCGCCGTAAGATTTTGCGACGTTGTTAAGCGTTATCATGGGGGGCCTATTTTAAATGATTTTCTATAACTGTCCACGGTCAATATCGTCGACTCGCCGGGAAAAGGTCTAAAATTACGCGTAAGCGGAAGTCCTCCGGGTTTCATACAATAACTTCGTTATGGGATTTATCCGATATCATCTTCCTTCTGAAATTCTCCGAGCCATTACCGCCTTGGGCTATGCGGAGCCGACGCCTGTCCAAGCTCACACCATTCCCGAGGCGCTGAAAGGTCGGGACATCCGGGCCTGCGCGCAAACCGGAACGGGAAAAACGCTGGCCTTTGTGGTTCCTATCATCGAAAAAATCCTTAAGCATCCCCATGTTTTCACTCACCGACCCAATGTGCTGGTTGTGGCGCCCACGCGGGAATTGGCGGCGCAAGTTATTTCGGTGTTCCATGATATCGGCAAGCACACCAAAATAAAAACGGCTCTTATATTGGGCGGGCAGAGTTTTTCCGGGCAGCTTCGTCAATTAAGAAACGGGGCGGAGATTATCGTGGCCACGCCGGGCCGGCTCTTGGATCATATCCGGCAGGGGACTCTTTCATTGGGATTCGTCCACACTTTTATTTTGGATGAGGCGGACAGAATGCTCGACATGGGATTTCTTCCCGACATTCGACGAATTCTTTCCCGCCTTCCGGAAAAACGACAAACCATGCTTTTCTCCGCCACCTTTCCACCGGAAATCCAGCAATTGGTGGCCCAATTTTTAAAAGATCCCGTTATGGTGGATTTGGCGCCGTCGCTACCGTCAGAAAACGTGACGCAAATGATTTATTCTATTTCACGAAACCAAAAAGAAACTTTGCTTCAGGCTATCCTTGAACTGGGGAATATGACATCCGCGCTTATTTTTTGCCGAACCAAGCATGGGGCGGACCAATTGGAACGGACTCTGAAGCGTTTAGGGAAGTCCGTTTCCGTCATTCACTCCGGTAGGACTCAATTTCATCGCGAACAAGCCCTCAAATCTTTTAAAGATAAAAGAATTCAGATTTTGGTCGCCACGGATATCGCGGCCCGGGGAATAGACGTGAAAGACATCAGTCATGTAATTAATTTTGACGTGCCTCAACACCCGGAAGATTATGTTCACCGGATAGGACGCACGGGCCGGGCGGATGCTGTGGGAGACGCTTTTACCCTCGTGGCCCCGGATGAAGAGATGTTTGTTCGCCGCATTGAATCTTTTATCCAAAAGCAGATTCCGCGAGGGGTTATTCCGGACTTTCCGTATCTGACCCCTCCAAGGCTTGCCTCTCAAAAAAAATCCGCTCTGGAAATGTTTGGAGGAAGCCGGGGCCGGCGGCGCATACCCATCGGCCGTCATAGCCGCTTTCGATAAAAAAACTGACAGGAGAAATAAAATGGCCAAACTTCCGCGCTCGGCGCAAAAGAAAAAAAATAAAGCAACAAGGAAAAATCGCTACCCTTTGGAAATGCGTCATCGTCTCGGTTTATCGGCCACCGCTCGTGCGGCTGCAAAACGCGCGGGGAAATAAATTTCCTTCTCTTTTCCCTTCATGCTTCTTCAAACCCTGAGGTTTTCGTCACTCTGAGATGACGAAGAGGTTCGTCGCCCTGAGATGTCGAAGAGTTTCGTCACCCTGAGATGTCTCTGCTCAGGGCGATGCCGAGCAGAAAATTCTCGTGCCGAGCAGAAACTTCTCGGCATGACGAAAATCCGGTTAGAATTACCTTTCTTCGAAAAGGTTCTTGCTCGAAAAATTCGGCTCACTCGTGAGGTTCACTCCCAGGCGTCTTAAACCCGCTTCATCCCCGGGGGTGGGAATGTGGGTCATGTGAACCTCGCAACCCCTCAACTCGTAAAGTTTTTCCATCGCCAGGGCCGCCGCCGGATTTTGCGCAGAGCTGACGCTGAGCGCAATCAAAGATTCTTCAAGATCCAAACTGATATTATTTCCCCGAAGGATCTTTTTCTTAAGTTCCGTGATGGACTCTATGACGCTTGGGGCCAAAAGATGCAGCCTCTCCGGAAGCCCGGCCAATTTTTTAATGGCGTTCATGACGACACTTGAGGCGGCGTGCATCAATTGTGAATTTTTTCCGGTGATAATATCTCCGTCTATTGTTTCCAAGGCCGCTCCACAATAGATTCCATTGTTTCCCTTCCCTTTCTGTTGGGCT
The DNA here is from genome assembly GCA_022709485.1 of Elusimicrobiota bacterium. Classification (GTDB taxonomy): domain Bacteria; phylum Elusimicrobiota; class Elusimicrobia; order F11; family F11; genus JAKLIS01. Next base: position 4,666 of record JAKLIS010000019.1, read on the forward strand.
TCTACTGCCGCCCACCGCGCGGGAAGGACCACGCGCCGGTAGTCGGGTTTGAGGTCCATTTCTTCCATTAATAACTCGAGCCGTTGAACGGATTTTTTCTCGACAAATCCCATTATAAATTCACACGAGATCCGGAAATATCGGCGGATGATTTCCTGGCGGGCCGCTTCTTGGACAATTTTATCGTCGATGATTCCAAACCCGGCCCGGTTCACCCCCATGTCTGTCGGAGATTGGTAGGGAGATTTGGATTGGGTGATTTTTTCCAGCATGCGTTTCACCACAGGAAATACTTCTACGTCGCGGTTGTAATTGACCGCGGTTTGGCAATAGGATTCCAGGTGCCAAGGGTCGATAAGGTTAAAGTCCTCAATATCCGCAGTCGCCGCTTCATAGGCGACGTTCACGGAATGCTTTAAGGGGATATTCCAGATGGGAAAGGTTTCAAATTTTGAGTAACCGGATTTAAGCCCGTTTCTGTAATCATGATAAAGCTGAGAGAGACAGGTGGAAAGTTTTCCGCTCCCCGGGCCCGGACCCGTGACGATCACCAATGGCTTTGAGGTTTTGATGTAGTCATTTTTTCCGTAGCCCTCGTCCGACACAATGAGGTCCGTATCGGTGGGATATCCTTTGATCGGATAATGAAGATAAACGGGGATGTTGTTTCGCTCCAACTTGTTTTTGAACACGTGGGCGGAATGTTGGCCCTCGAATCGGGTGATCACCACACCCGCCACATTGATTTTCCATTTTCTCAGGTCATCGATGAGTTTGAGGGCGTCCACATCATATGTGTGGCCGAAATCGGCCCGGACTTTTTTCCGTTCAATGTCTCCGGCGAAGATGGCGAGAATAATATCGGCCTTTTCTTTGAGGTTTTGGAGAAGATGCATTTTGACGTTGGGGTCAAAGCCTGGAAGAACGCGGGATGCGTGATAATCAAAAAGCAGTTTTCCCCCGAATTCTAAGTAAAGCTTGTCTGGATAGGCGGCCACGCGCTCCAAAATGGCTTCGGTCTGTTCCTTTAGATACTTTTCATTGTCGAATCCGGCAATGCCGGGTTTTGTGAGGGAAAAAGGTTGGGACAGATCTTGCGATTTCTGCATATAGCTTCCTCCAAGGCAGGTTCTGATGGAAGGCATTATATAGGTTTTCCCGGGGTTATGAAGGTCTTTTTTCCGTCAACAAAACAGGTTTTTCGATGGGATTTTCCGGAGGGGGCCGCCTTTTGAATAAGTTGGGTTTGTAGAAAAGGCTTATTTCACCAATGGGGCCCTCCCACCCGAAGCGGGTGCGGACGCGGCATTCGAGTTTGTTGCGGCCGGGATCCAAATCCCAAAAGATCTCTTTCCTCGCAACGGATACCCATCCCATGTCGTTCAAATTTCCACAAATTTCCTGAAAGGTTTCGGAGTTGGTCGGCTCGGCGACGATTTTAACTCTCCCAATTTGAGGGTACTTCCGCGCCAAAAACAGGATGATTTGGTTTTTGGCATAACTAAAATCATCGGGGTCTGCGCTTTCAGGTCGGCCCTTATGGAATTCATTCGCGCCAGCGTTCTTCCAGGCTCGAAACGCCGACCCAATAACAAGATCATCCCGTCCAATCAGGGGATATTTTCGGTAATCACTTTCATGCGAAAGTGTCTTATGAACATTATTAACCGTTACGCGCACGGGTTCGGACAATTGATTGGCGCGTTCATCAATGGAATAGGCCCTGTAGACGTCAAAATCCTTTTTTTCAACCGGTTTTCGGGTTCCGTCCGACAAAACCTTGAAGATCCCTCTTATTTTATTTTCCCACCACGCCTGGCTGATTTGTCTCCCGCCGAGCGGAATCCCGTCTTTTTCGTAATGTATGTTGTTTGATGGATCCATAATGACCCACTTATTAAAGTCATCCGACCAAATTCCCACGACGAAATGCCCCGGAAGATCCACGTAGCGCGCGTGAATACCCATGGATTGGCAGGCTTGCAGAAAAACGATGGCATGTTGGGCGCAGAAACCGCGGTTATCGTATTTTCGCGCCAAATCTAAAATTTCAACGGCGTCCCACGGAGGGTAATAAAATTTTTCGCTGGGTTTCCACTGATTATGGGCCCAGTTGCGAAGCAGCACTATCTTTTCAAATTGGGATTTCCCCGAAGCGATAACTTGATCTAATTTTTCTCTCTCTCGAAGAAGTTTTAAGCGAGGATGATTGAAATCATCCTCTGCCATTCTATACTGAGAAACGAAGAATTCCCCGTTTTGAAGTTTGGTGATGAAAATGAGAGGGGTGGCGGCGAAATAAATAACGGAGGCCAACAATATTCCAATCACCCAAAACCAGCCCGATTTAAGAAATCGACTCAAACCGGAGTTGAAATTATCAGGCAAAAAAATATTTTTTGATTGTTTTGGCACTTTCATGGTAAACCGCGAGCGCATTATAAGCGACTTTCTAGAAATTTCAAAAGAATATTTGTCTCGACTTTTCGCATCAAAATGAAAAGTCATGTTATTTTGAGCTTTGCGTTAAAATCTCAAAATTAAGTCCTTTTTGCCTTCAAAATTTATGCAGTGGACATTCTGTCCAAGGACAAGTTATGATGAGTTCTGTCGGATATTAAATCCCACCGGAAAAAAATTTCTAAAGGAGATCACCTCATGAGCGGTATTTTTGGCATGGCGTCACACAAAGATTGCGTCGAAACTCTTTTCCATGGAACGGATTATCATTCCCACCTCGGAACTCAATTCGCGGGACTTTCGGTTTGGTCAAACGCTCTTAAAAGTAAAATTCATGACATCAGCTGGACGCAGTTCAAATCCAAATTTTTCGAAGAAATTCCAAACCTCAAAGGAACGATGGGAATCGGCGTCATCAGCGATTCCCATCCGCAACCCTTAAACATCAATTCCAAGTTCGGACACTTCTCCATATGCACAAATGGTTTTATTGAAAATGATCATGAATTGGCCGATGAGATGCTGGCCAGCGGAGGAACCTTCAGCGATTCCGTGAACGAAAAAATCAATATGACTGAACTCGTCGCAAAGCTTGTTTGCAAAGGGGAAACATTAACCGACGGCATTGAATACATGTTCAGCAAGATTTCCGGTTCTTGCTCACTTTTGGTTCTTACCGCTGAAGGAGTCTATGCCGCGCGGGATCGATGGGGATATTCGCCTTTGGTGGTGGCCGAAAGAAATGGGGAGTGGGCCGTCACCACTGAGACCACCGCCTTTTTAAACCAAGGTTTCACAATCAAGAAATTTTTATCGCCTGGCGAGATTGTTTTGCTTAATTCGAGCGGCATGACAGGGAAAAATATTCCAGAAAAACAAAATCAAATTTGTTCTTTCTTGTGGATCTATACCGGATTTCCCGCGTCAAGCTACGAGGGGATCAACGTTGAAGTGGTAAGAGAAAGATCAGGAAGGAACCTGGCCAAGGGGGATGATATTAAAGCTGATGTCGCCGCCGGCATTCCTGATTCGGGGACCACCCACGCCATCGGTTATGCGATGGAATCTCAAACTCCTTTTCGCAGGCCCCTTGTGAAATACACGCCGGGATTTGACAGAAGCTACACGCCGCCCGCCCAGTCGACCCGGGATTTGATCGCCCGCCTTAAACTGGTTCCCATTAGAGACATTATTAACGGAAACAAGATTGTTTTTTGCGATGACTCGATTGTCCGAGGCACTCAATTAAAAAACTACACTGTCCAAAAAGTGTGGGAAAACGGCGCCAAAGAAATTCATCTCCGAATTGCCTGCCCGCCGCTCATGTTCCCGTGCAAATATAATTATTCCACCCGGACCCGGGCGGAATTGGCCACGCGACGCGCTATAAAAGCTTTGGAGGGACAGGAAGTTCAGGACGTCACCCCTTATATGGATGAAGAAGGCCCGAAATTTAAAAGCATGGTGAATTGGATCACGAAGGAATTGAATGTCACAAGCATCAAATTTCAAAAATTGTCAGACATGATTGACGCCATCGGGCTTCCCAAAGAAAATCTTTGCCTCTATTGTTGGAAAGGGGAGTGCCCTTCCAAAAAAAACCAGGCCGATGGTGAAAAAGCGGGGGGATGCTGCGCCAAAACCGTTGCGATTTAAGCGGCTTGTTCCGCCAAAATATGATTCTCTAGCCGGATAAAGAGATCCGGCCCCTTCATAGAGGAAAGCACATCCCATAGTTCGTTCAGAAGAACAAACCGGGTGTCTTTTTGACGAAACATTGAATTGTCAGCCAGACCATCCATGCTCAAATCCGGCCCCGTATTTGAAGACATGACTTTAAGCCCCTCGCCGAAATAAATAATCCAATTCAATCGGAAGTATTTTATGGGATGGCGCCGAATATATTTTTCAAGATCATTTAAAGAGCATATTCTTTCTTCAAACGCCCCTGTTTCTTCCCAAAGAATGACTGAAACTTTTTTCTTCATTCCTTTATCTTTAATCAAATCCCCTAAGGTCGCCGCAATTTCAGGAGATTCGGCCAACAGGAGAGATGTTTGTCGGGGATTTAGGTTTCGAGCTATCTTTGACAATTGATTTTTTAAGCCGGTGTCCACAAATTGGATTGTTCCTTTTTCAGGTCCATTAAAACCGTCCGTGACGCCTAATTTCAAAGACGTTCCGGCCACCATGGCCCGGACAAAATTCATTTTGGCCCTGTAAGCCTTTGTTTTTTGGGCCGCTGTGGGGATTTGGTCGATAGGAAAAATTCCCGCAGGGTTGGGTGGCGGTTTTTGAGAGGGTAACTCTTTGTCGGTCAGATTTTTTTCCATTTCCTCTTTAAGTTTTCTCTGCGCCTCTAAGACGGCCGGCGGAAAATAGACGGGCGCAATTGTTTGAGCCGGAGGCTTAGACCGTGTTTTAAGTTTCTCCATTTCCTTAAGAACTGCTTTGATGAGGTCTTTAAGGGTGGACTTAGAATCCGCATTTTGAATGTAACCAATCACATTTAATTGGGGAGAAGCATGGCTTACAACACGGCAAGTCTCATCCCAGGTGGGAAAAAACTCGGGGAAATACTTCAAGAAATTAGCTTTGGCTCTTTTTTGAGCCAAACTCTTATGCACAAGGACCGCGGTTTTTGGATTTAATTGAAGGGAAGTCAAAATATTTGATCCAAAGCGAAGATTTTCCCAGGTGCTTGTGGACTGAGCGTCCACCAAAATATCATTAGGAGTAACACCCATCTCCAGGAGTAGGGCGGAAAAAATAATCCCTTCCGGTATTTTCACGTCGTATCGGGTCCGGCGATCTAAAAGCCTTTCAATTATTAGTTTTTCAATCGGATGGGCCGCAATCTCCAAAGGCGAAAGTTCTGGAAACCGTCTTTCCCATAAATCCTCGCCAAGACTCCTTTCCCTATTTTTCTTTTCTCTATCCAGGCCAACCTTAATGTGGAAACGTGACTCCAATTCTTTCCAAAAGAGAGACTCATCTCTCCTTTTCAACTCGGCAAGTTCATCTAAAATTTTATTTAGCTTAACCAAGACCTGAATCGCGAAAACGGGCTCGATATCATTATTTTTTATGTGGTCATGAATGGTCTTTGTCCCAGCCCCAACTCCGCCCATGACTAATATTTTCGATTTGCTTTTTTTCCAAAGAAGGCCCGCTTCCATTCCGGCTCTTAGGGATTCTGAACAATGAAGCAAAATCAAATCATAACGGGATGGAAGTGGTTCTTCATCGGCCAAGAAATTAATAATCGTTTGGAGCCATTGGACGACGGGTCCGGATGTTGAAATAGAACAATTGGGAATTAGCCACAAATGAGTTTTCAATTTCCAGAAAATGAAGAATATACTCGCAGCAACAGAAGCAATAGGGACGATAAAAAGAAGAGCAATGGGGTTTATTATCGCCATCATCAGAGTTGTGGTGATTCCGAGGGGGATTATAATATCTTCGATTTGGACCCGGCCTCTACGAACCGGCTTAGAATAATTAACAAATGGTTTTTGATTTTCGGTGTCTTTTTCTTTCATGATGGTTCCATGGGTGCATTCCAGACCGGTCACACTCACAAATTCGGCCTCCTTTTTGACGACGACCAAAATTCTCGCTCTTCCCGATTTAATCCATTCTGCGGCTTTTTGCCGGTCGATTGGGGTTCCGTTGGGGAAACCCCATAATTCAAAAGCCGGAAGGAATGCCCCAGAAAAAATTGAAAGTTCATTGAGGCTGCTTTGTCGGTCGAATGCCTCATACATATCTGCATCGATGAAAAGATCCTCTGGTGTTTCCTGAATTTGGATCTCAGAGACTGAACCAGCGGTTTCTTCCAATTGAATTTTGTGGTCGGGTTTGGGAGGTTCTAGAAAGCGAGGGGGGTTCTTCTCAGAAGGGCGCTCATTGGGCAAAATCCTTTGCTCTTCCAATATTTCAGGGACGGAGAGGTTGGAAGCCCGATGAGAGTCTGGTTCTTCTTGGATATGGGTCGCATTCGTTTGCGCCTTTATTACGACAACCGGCTTATGGAATGAAATATTTCCGAG
>JAKLIS010000190.1 GCA_022709485.1 Elusimicrobiota bacterium
CAGAAAAGAAAGGGAAAAATGTTTTTCGCGGGCGGACCCGGTCCAGTTGGCGCGTTCGCGTGCGGGATGCCTCTGTTCAGATGGGGGATCTATACAAAGTAAAGGTGACCGCCCACCACTCCCGGGAACTTCACGGGGAACTCATTTGAAAAAAGCGTGGACCTTTTTGCGTGCGCGCCCCATTCCGGTGTCTTTTTTTTCCTTCTGGATTCTTTATTACGGTTGGTTTTGGTCCCATGCCATTCGTTTTGATCGCGCGGGAAACCTTATCGCGGGCCATGTGAATCTTTGGGGGGATTGGGCGCTTCATTTTACGTTGGGATCGGCCATGGCTTTCCGAGATTTCCTCTTATTTCAAAGCCCCCTTCTCATTAACGCCCCCTTCAGCTATCCCTTTCTCTGCAACTTGATTTCCGCCGCGCTGGTTCGCGCGGGCTTTCCTTTTTTCGTTTCGTTCACCGTCCCGAGTTTCGTATTAACCGTGGCCATTGTATTCGGCCTCTTTGGGTTTTACCGCGTCATTTTTAAATCTGACAAAGTTTCGGTCGTGGCGTCTCTCATATTCATGTTGAACGGCGGGATGGGTTTTCTCCTTTATTTCTGGGACGTGTGGCAGAGCCAGCCGTTTTGGAAAACGATGATAATGCCCCCTCGTGAATACACAATGTTGCGCGAGTTTGGAATTTCCTGGATTTCAGTCATCTCCAGCATCTTTATCCCCCAACGCGCCTTTCAACTGGGATTTCCCTTGGCGCTTCTAATCCTTCTGGCGGTCATTAAATACTTCGGCCTGATGGGAGGGGGGCGCGGATCTGAGGAAATAAACCGCCCGTCTCGAGACCGGGGTGGGCTCGGGTCCTGGCCCTTCATTTATTTGATGGGAGCCGCGCTTCTTTTGGGGATCATGCCCATCGCTCATACCTATGCCTTCATGATGCTGGGATTTCTTTTTGTCTTTTGGATGCTGGGAGATTTTGCGGCGCGGGGAACGAACTTTTTCAAAACCAATTTAAAGGCGTGGCTTTTGTTTGGGGGGGTGTCTCTCGTCGTGGCGTATCCTCTTTTGAAAATGTTTGTTTTTCCCAATGTCATGCACGGAGGATTTTTTCACTGGGAGCCCGGGGGATTTGCCAAAACCGGACAGGAGCCGTGGTTTGAGTTTTGGTGGGCCAACTGGGGCGTGACGCCCTATGTGGCTTTTATCGGATGGGTTTTCTGGATCTTAAAAGAAACCGGCTGGCGGGGTCGAACTTCGCGCCTCCTCTATTCCATTCCTTTCTTCCTTATGTTCGGCATGGCGAACCTTTTTGTATTTCAACCATGGGTGTGGGACAACACCAAGATCATTGTCTGGGCATCGTTGGGAATGTCGGGTTTTGCAGGATATTTTCTATGGGTCTATTTGTGGGAAAAGCGGGAGCCCGCCAAAATATTCGGATTTTTGACCGCCACGCAGGCTCCCCGGAGGGTGCTGGCCATTTTTCTTTTTATCTTTATGACCTTCGCCGGCTTTCTGGACGCCTATCGCATACTCATTCCGCGGTTCAACCAAAATGAGATGTTCACGGCGGAGGACTTGTATTTGGCCGCGTGGGTGAAAGAAAATACGCCCGCTCATTCGCTTTTCTTAACGGCCCCCTTCCACAATCATTGGCTCCCCAATTTGACCGGGCGCCGGGTCCTCATGTGTTTTGATGGCTGGCTGTGGACTCATGGCTACGGCTTTCAAGAAATTCGCCAGGATTTGGGGCAGATGTTCCGCCACCCGGAAAAGAGGGACCTCTTTGTCAAATACGCCGTGGATTACGTGGTGGTAGGGCCCTTTGAAACCCGGGACATGAAAGCCGACCCCACCCGGTTCGCCGCCCTGTATGAGACGGTCTTAAAAACGGAGAGATACAGTATTTTTTATGTTCGCCATACCGCTCTTCCGGATGAAAAGACAGGGATGGAACGGCAGCCGGCCATTTTCGATCAACCCGTCCGCCTGGGACGGCCGCTTCGGCCGGGTCTGGTGGAGAAGGCGTTCGGCGGGATTTATTTTCAGGGGACCCTTTTGAAGGAGCGAACCGGCTTGACGATTTTAAAATTTGATTACCCTTCCGATTCAGTGAAACCCATTAAGGCTCCCTTCTCTCTTATTTGGGAAGGGTTCATCCGAATTGAGGGAGGGGGGATTTATGAATTTTTCATGGGAAGCGATGACGGGGCGTGGCTGTATATTGATGACCAACTTTTAATCGACAACGGCGGCATTCACGGAATTATGGAAAAAAAGGCCCGGGCGCTTTTAACAACCGGCGTCCATCGCCTCAAAATCAAGTATTTCGACAACCATGGCGGAGCGGTTTTTAACCTCAATTGGCAGCCGCCGGGACAACAAAGAGGGGAAATCCCGCCCCATCTTTTATTTTCATAACCCTTCCTCTGTCAACCCCGCGAAAGCGGGTTGAAGCCGTCATTCCTGCGAAAGCGGGTTGAAGCCGTCATTCCCGCGAAAGCGGGTTGAAGTCGTCATTCCCGCGCAAGCGGGAATCCAGGCCGTAAACCATTATGTAATGGAAGGCTGAAAACCTGGGCCCCCGCTTTTGCGGGGGCAACGGTCCACAGGGCCCTTTTCGACTTCGCGGGAATGACGCTTTGACCGCCTCCGCGGGAATCGCGTGCTTTGTCCGTTACCGCGGGAAATGACGCCAATTTTCGAGGCCAATTCCGTCGAGAAACCGTCGAGAAATCGCCTTGCCTGGGTTCCCTGCATTTTGATAATCTCCGTGCATTATGGTCACCACCCACCCCTTAGGAGGAGACGTGAAAGAAAGGCGTAAACACAAGCGTTTTCCCGTTGTCAAAGACTTTGCGGAACCCGTCGAACTGGCCATCCTCAATAACCATCATTTGGACAAAATCCCCGGCGTTGTGACCAACTTATCAGCCGGCGGCATGGACCTGGTTTTGATGGGTCAACTGGCGGGGACCCCCAACATCCGGCTCAATATGCGCATTCCTGGGTTTGACCGTTTTGAAGTGGAAGGAAAAGTGGTGTGGAGCCGTCAAAAAGAAAGCACCTCCATAGTGGGAATCCAATTTACAAAGATCGATCCGAAAATCGCCACCCGCATCACCCACATGGCGGAAGTTTACTGGAGCAAATAGTTTAAGACGTCAGTCAATCCGGAGGGAAAATCCATGGGCCTTCCAGTCAAAATCACCGAGCGCGACAATTCTCTCAGCCTCTTTATCGGCGACCGAAAATTCAATGTGTTTCAAGGAGACGTCCTTGATCTGCCTGCGGAGGCCATTGTGTGCCCGGTGGGGCCGGAGATGGATTTTAAATCGGGCCTGGCTCGAATTGTCTGCCAAGCGGCGGGGGGAAACGAGCTTCGCAAAGAACGGCCGGTGTTCCCGGAGCCTTTCGGCAAAGTGGTGGTTCTTCCGGGAGGGCGGCTTAAAGCCAAATATATTTTTCTGGCGGTCATATTGGGAGAATTGGATCATGACCGGATGCGTCTTTATATTCGTCAAGCGGTGGACCGGGCCATCCGATACGCCGAGTTTTTACGCCTCAAATCCCTTTCATTCCCCGTCCTGGGATGTCCCAGAAGTAATCCCGCTTATTCCTTGGTGGCCAAAGAAATGCTGGAAGACATGTTGCAGTATTTTCACCGCCGAAACACCAAACTCAAATCCATTTTTCTTTCCGCCTTCAATTCCGACGCCTACCAAACTCTCAAAAATCAAGTGAAGTTTCTGTTTGTTGATTGAAATTGACGAAGACCTTCGTCGCCCTGAGACGTCTCTGCTCAGGGCTTTTCTAGAAAGCCGAATGGAATGCCGAGCAGAAAATTTTCGGCATGACGAAGAGGTTTCGTCGCCCTGAGACGTCTCTGCTGGGAGGCGTCGCCCTGAGACGTCTCTCCTCAGGGCTCTTCTAGAAACCGGAATTGGGATGCCGAGCAAAAAATTCTCGGCATGACGAAGGGGTT
>JAKLIS010000191.1 GCA_022709485.1 Elusimicrobiota bacterium
TTCATCGAAATGGGTGAACAACGGATTTTGTTGGCGATGAACGGCCATCCACTTAGACAATATCGCGCCCCCCCGCGAGACGATGCCGGTGAGCCGCTTTTCAATCAAAGGCAAATGTTCTTGAAGAAGACCCGCATGAATGGTTTGAAAATCGGTCCCCTGTTTGGCTTGATTTTCAATCTCCTCCAAAAGAATCTGCGGCGTTAAATCTTCCGGGGATTCCACTTTTTTCAAAGCGCCGTATATGGGAACCGTTCCAAAGGGAACGGGGCATTGTTCCATCATTCCCCGGCGGATGACATCCAAATCTCCTCCGGTTGAAAGATCCATAACGGTGTCGGCGTGATAATGAACGGCACAGTGAAGTTTTTTTAATTCTTCCTCAAGCGATGAACGAAGGGAAGAGCTTCCGATATTGGCGTTAAATTTGCAGGAAAATTGGCTTCCGATGACAATGGGATCAAGATGATATTCCAGATGTACCCGGTTGGCAGGAATAATCGCGCGACCCCGGGCCACTTCTTGCCGCACAAACTCAGGCAAAACTTTTTCTTTTTCGGCCGCCCGTTGGATTTCAGACGTGATTTCACCGGCTTTCGCGCGCTCAAACTGTGTTTTAAAATTATTTTCTGTCATGGCATGACCTGGAGACAATTTAATTCGTCCGCCTTCCAATTGGATTCCATTTTTTTTCTGAAAACTTGGGCCGCCTTAAAGGGATCCGGAGAATCGAACAACGCGCGGACCACGGCCACGCGTTTGGCTCCATGTGCCAAAATTTCATCAACGTTTTGCTCGTTTACTCCGCCGATCACGAAAAAAGGGATTTGAATCGACGCGCGGTACAAATCGATGAGTCCCAAACCCACCGCCTCGTAGTCCGGCTTGGTCGGCGTCGCCCAAATGGGGCCGCAACTCACATAGTCCGCCCCCGCTTTTTGAGCGGCCAAGGCTTGGACCACTGAATGGGCCGAGGCGCCTATAATTTTTTCGTATCCCAATATTTTCCGGGCTCCTTCGATGGGTAAATCTTTGTGCCCCAGGTGAACCCCGTCCGCGTCCAAAACGGCCGCTAAATCAGCGCGATTATTGACAATAAAAATAGCCCCGGCCATCTCGCATTTAAGTTTAATTTGGGAGCCAATCCTCAGATAATTTTGATCAGACAGTTTTTTACTTCGGAACTGAATGACATCCACTCCGCCTGCCAAAAGCTGATCTACCTTTTCAAAGAACGCGGATTCGTTCTCGACTTCAGATGTAACGGCATACAGAAGAGTATTGGACAAATCTTTTAGCCGTCTCATTTTCTTTTTCCAACCTTCAATATCCGCTCAATTAAATGGGTGGTGGACCGGCCTTTGACAAGCGGAATTCGAACCACTTTTTTGGCTACATCCCGACCGACAATGGAAGACGACTTCCAATCGCCGCCTTTCACCAGCACATCCGGCCGGACTATCTTGATAAGCTTCTCCGGCGTGTCCTCGTTAAAAAGGGAGATGTAATCAATGGCCTCAAAACCCGCCAGAAGGGCTGCGCGATCTTTTTCATCGACAACAGGGCGGGAGGGTCCTTTTAAGCGACGAATCGACCTATCTGAATTCAAGCCCAAAACCAAAATGTCGCCTAAGGTTTTGCATTTCTCGAAAATTTTGAGATGGCCGACGTGAAGGAGATCAAAACATCCATTGGTAAACACAATAGTGTTTTTTTTCCTCCGTTCCTTGAGGATGGCGCGCTTCAAGGACGGCCATGAAAGGATTTTTTGGGGTTTCACCTTATTTCTTTTTCGCCATAGCCTTCTCTACAAGCGCGCAGAGAATGTGGCCGATGGTGATATGGGCCTGCTGGATATGGGCGGTGACAGAGGAAGGAACAGAGATGCAATAATCGCATGCGTCTTTCAACGCCCCCCCATTTGAGCCCGTCAGCGCGACAACGACGGCTCTCCTCGCCTTGGCGGCTATGGCCCCTTGAATAATATTGGGAGACCGCCCGGATGTGGAGATGGCGAACACAACATCTCCTGGGTTAACCATCGATTCCACTTGACGGGCAAAGACGATTTCGAAATTGTAATCGTTCCCAATAGAGGTGATAGAAGACGAATTTGTATTCAAAGCCAACGCGGGAAGCCCCGGACGGTTATGTTCGGTAAATCCACCGATGAGCTCTGCGGCCAAATGCTGGGCGTCGGCAGCGCTTCCGCCATTTCCAAAAAGGACCATTTTGTTTCCTTTTTGGTAGGCGGCCACCAAAACGTCGGCCACTTTTTCAATTTCCTGGGTATTGCGAGCCATTTCAGAAATGAGGCGGCCCGACACTTCCAGCTCGCCAGCGATGTACTCTTTATTTCCGCCCATTGCCGTTGCCGTTATTGTTGGAGAAGTATTTTTCGATGAAACTCGTTGAAAATTCACCCTTCTTAAACGCAGGATGGGCCATGACTTTCCGTAAAAAAGGAAGAGTGGTTTTTATCCCTTCTATCTCAAACTCTCTGAGAGCCCTGGCCATTCGAACGATGGCGGCTTCCCGACCCCTGCTGGATCCCACAATAACTTTGCCAAGCAAACTATCATAGTGAGTGGGGACTTTATATCCGGCATAAATATGAGTATCCATCCGAACTCCCGGGCCTCCCGGTATAACCAAATGAGTTATTTGTCCGGGTGAAGGAGAAAAATCTCTTTCCGGATCTTCCGCGTTGATTCGGCACTCTATGGCGTGCCCAAAAAGCTTCACATCGTCTTTGCTGTATCCCAATTTTTCCCCCGCGGCCAACCGAATCTGTTCTTTTACAAGATCAATGCCAGTGACGATCTCCGTCACGGTGTGCTCCACCTGAATTCGGGTGTTCATCTCGAGAAAATAAAATTCTTTTTTTCCGTCGAACAAAAATTCCACGGTTCCAACCGTCACGTACTTTGCCGCTCGAGCGGCTCGCCGGGCGGCTTTTCCGATTTTTTTTCGGAGTTTGTCGCTGAAAAGAGGAGAAGGAGATTCTTCAACCAATTTCTGATGACGGCGCTGAATCGAACAATCTCGTTCAGGGAAACTGACCACATTTCCATATACGTCTCCCGCCACTTGAACTTCCACGTGCCGCGGATTTTCTAAATATTTTTCTAAATAAACCCCGCCTTCTTTAAATGATGCCTTGGCTTCCCCTTGAGCGGCTTGAATGGCGTTTTTTAAATTGGCTTCTTCATACACCACCCGCATCCCTTTCCCTCCGCCGCCGGCTCTGGCTTTTACCATGATGGGATATCCGATTTTTTTGGCGACTTTCAAAAGGGTGGGATCTTCAGGATTCACCGTTCCATCTGAAGAAGGCAGCATGGGAATCCCTCCGTATTTGGCCACGAGTTTCCGTGCTTCGATTTTGTCTCCCATCATTTTGATGGACTCGGCATTGGGCCCGATAAATCGGATGCCCACTGACTGGCAGACGTCGGCAAAATGAGTGTTTTCAGCCAGAAAACCGTATCCGGGATGGATGGCGTCGGCGCCGCTGATTTCGGCGGCAGAAATAATGGCGGGAATATTTAAATAGGATTCGGACGCGGACGCCGGCCCAATGCAAACAGAGTGGTCCGCCAATTTTACGTGAAGAGATTCCCGATCCACATCGGAATGGACGGCCACCGTCTCAATCCCAAGTTCCCGGCACGCCCGAATGATGCGGACGGCGATTTCACCGCGATTGGCAATTAAAATTTTTTTAAACATTTAAAAATCCTTTTGTCATCAAACAATTCAATGACTTTTCTTCAATGATGACGGCGTTTTTGGAAAGAAAAACGCGCCGGCCGGCTAATTGCCCGCTACTCCTTTGTTTCTCCTGCCGCGTCGTCTGAGGCGGGGAGAATGGAAAACAACGGCTGGCCGTATTCCACGGCTTGCCCTTCTTCGGCAAGAATATTGGTTATTTGACCTCGGCAAACGCTGACCACCTCGGTTGGAATTTTCATGCA